>JADLGD010000102.1 GCA_020849495.1 Fluviicola sp. | reverse complement strand
ATGATTTCTTGGTAGCGCTTTTGCTTGTTGCGTTCGTTCAAATGATCTTTTTCTATTTCAAAAAACAAGGTTTTCATAAATTCTCTGCTCAAGTTGGGTTGTTCGATCGATAAGGAATCCATAAAAGCCAATGCTTCAAATCGGTCCATTTCTGGGTAATCGATCAATGAAACTTCCAAGGTTGCAAAACGCACATTGTAAACGGTTGAGATACGTTTCACCCGATGCACGCGCAACAATTCACCATTGGCAATGAAACCCGCAGAACTGAGTGGATCCAACCAATAGTAGTTGTTTTTGACCACCATCAGTAAATCGCCACCACACAATTCATCTTCCATGTACAAAATCCGATTGCGAATGTGTTGATTGTACAAATTTGCGCGTTTGTTGGAGCGTGTTACAATCATCACCTCATCATTCCCATAGCGATCGTATGCACTTTCAATCTTTTCAATCAATTCATCTCCAGCTGCTGCTTTCACATCGGAAAACTGCGTTAAATTGATCTCAGGCATGTCGTCCATGCGTTGTGCTTCACGAATGCGTGTTGCGTTTTCCAAAATCCCAGATTGTTCTTGCTGTCGCACAACTTTGGTTAAACCAAACAAAGTAAAATCAATTCGCGGAAAATGGGCTGACAAGTAATCACTACTCAAAGCTGGACTTTCATTTGAACCAACGGGAGGCAACTGACCTTCATCTCCTAAGAGGATCAATTTACAGTTTTCACCCATGTACACGTATTCAAACACGTCTTCCAACAGATTGCGCGACACACTTCCATCGGCTTGCAAGGAAAAATCGCCCAACATAGACGCTTCATCAATGATGAAAATGGTGTTTTTGGATTTATTCGCTGCCAGCGTCACTTTAATAGAACCGCCATCCGTTGCTCCAGCAAAATAAATGCGTTTGTGAATAGTTGTTGCCAAGGTTTCAGCGCGTTGTGCCAATACTTTCGCCGCTCTACCTGTTGGCGCCATCAAGATGGATTTGCGTTTCAATAATTTCAAGGCTTTGATATAGGCTCCTAAAACAGAAGTCTTACCAGTTCCTGCATAACCTTTCAAGACAAAACAAGAAGGAGCAGCATCTTCCAAGGTAAAATTCACCAAAGCATCCAACAATTCTGCTTGTTCAGCAGTGGGCGCATGTGGAAACTGCGCGTGAATTGTTTCTAGAAAAAGCGTTTGCAAAGATTGTTCAGCCATTTGTTCAAAGTTACCAAAAAGAGTGCTTTCAAACAGTTTCTCCTAAAGAATTGTACCTTTGTAAAACAAAAAACAAGAAGCTTTGCACCTCATACTTGAAATTACTGAAAATCGGATGTCCGCTTACAAGCGAATGGACCAAGTCGTTTCCGCGATTGCAACGGTACATTGCACGGTTAAAACAGAAATTGGTTACAAAGAAAGTATCGCACAATTGCTGACTCAACTTGGTGATTTGAATCACTACGAACAGTGTTCTTGCTCGTTTGTGAGTCCTTATTTCACCTTGGTTCCTACTGCACTATTTGCAAGTTCAAAACCTGAAGAATTGTTGCAATTTACAGTTGAACACACGGTTCCTAAAGGAGAAACAGATTACAACCGTTTACCAGAATGGAACTTGGTAGTCATTTATCAAATGCCACTTTGGGTAAAATCTGCTTTAGTGGTTAAAATGCCACGTATTGTGATTCAACACGAATTAGCGCATGTACTTCGACACATGAATACAGGTTCTACGATTCCTTTGAAAACACAAGTCATTTTACAAGAAAACACATTTTCAATTGTGATTCGTAAAGATGGATTGATTGCACATGCTAGCGTTCAAGAATACCAAAATGCGGAAGATGTATTGTATCATTTAATGATTTGCTACAAACGTTTGGATATTTCCACAAAAAGTCAAATTGCTCTTTCAAGTAGTACTCCTGAAGCGAATCTGGTGGCTGAAAAAGTGATTCAATTGAGTCAAAAAGTACAAGATTTCAGCATTCATACACTTCAAGCAACAACGAATTCTCACCTTCAATTTCAAACATTGTGCGTATAGTCAGAGGCATCTATAAAGCGCGTAGATTCAGTCCGCCAAAAGGATTTCCATCTCGTCCTACAACCGACTATGCCAAAGAAGGTATTTTCAACATGATTGAAAACAGAATGTCACTTCTGGATTTAGACATTTTGGATTTATGTGGTGGTACTGGCAATATTTCGTTGGAGTTTCTTTCGAGAGAGGCTGGATTTGTAACAACGGTTGACAAACACCCATTGTGTGTCAAATACATGTACAAATTGAAAAACGAGTTGAGTATTGGAGATGAATGGACCATCACTAAAAACGATGTGCGCCAATTCATTGAAAAAACGGAACAAACATTCGATTTGATTTTTTCCGATCCACCCTACGATGCCTCTTTTCATGAAGTCATTGTTTCAAAAATATTCGAATACGATATTTTAAATCCAGGAGGATGGATCATCATTGAACACGGCAGACAAACCGATTTATCACAATTAAAAGGGTTTGTTGATGTACGTAATTTTGGAAACGTGTATTTTAGCTTTCTACAACACCCAAGTGCATGAAAAAAATAGCTTGCTTCCCAGGTTCATTTGATCCGTTTACGAAAGGTCACGAAGACATTGTTCGAAGAGGATTGGAATTATTCGACGAAGTCATTATTGCTGTTGGAGTCAACACATCAAAACAATACTATTTCCCATTAGAAAAGCGCTTACAGCACATTCAAAGTTGTTTTCCTGATACAGCCAATCTTCGCATTGCAACATTTGAGGGTTTAACTGTTGAATTTTGTAAAAACAATGGTTGTACACATATTTTGCGTGGTTTACGTGATACCAAAGATTTCAATTACGAACAACCCATTGCGTTGATGAATCGCACCATGGCAGGAATCGAAACGGTGTTTTTGCTGCCAGATCCCAATTTGATGGCCATCAATTCGACCATTGTTCGTGAGATTTTAAAAAGTGGCGGGAAAATTGATGCCTTTGTAACGAACTCAAACGAACTCGTTTAAAAAGCATGAAAAGTATACTCATTCTCCTCTTCAGTTGTTTTGCTTCTGTTGCTTTGATGGCTAAAGAAGTAACTGTTATCAAAGGTTATGCTCCAAAATACATTGGAAAGCAAGTGGAAATCTATCAAACTGCTGATTACATTTCCATGACACAAGTTCGCATTGCAAGTGCAACCGTTGAAGCCGACAGTACTTTTACTTGCTCGTTTTTTTTGAAAGAAACGCAAAAATTGACCGTTGTAAGTAACAACAACAAAGGAACCATCATTTGTGAGCCAGGAGGTAGTTATGAAATTTTTATGCCCGATCGCAATCCTTACGATCCCTACAGACCTGCTGGAAACTTGATTGAATTGACCTTTTTCAATATGGATTCAACAAACATCAATTACAAAGTACTGCAATTCAACCAATGGACTGATCAATTCATCGCTACGTATTATACTAAAAACAACACTGACGGACCTTTTTTCTCGCAACGTTTGGATACGTTTAAACTCATTTTGCAAGATTATTACAAGGCCGACACCTTGAATACTTATTTCAATTATCACAGACGCTTTACGATTGCTAAAATTGATGATTTACGTTTTCTAGGAAGCAGGAATCAATACGAGAAATACGACTTTTACATTAAGAACACGCCTGTTGTGTATGAAAGTGAAGCTTATATGGAATACATCAAGCATTACTACGATAAATTCATGCCACGTGTTAATATGAATACCAACAACAAAGTGTATTTAGCCTTGTTGAAATCGAGTCCAACGCTCATCATGCGCGCACTTGCATCCGAATATACCATGCAACACAATTTTAAGTTACGTGAAATGATGATGATTAAAATTTTGAGTGAATCGTTTTACGACAAAGAATACCCTCAAACAAACATTCTGACCGTATTGGATTCATTGCAAAAGAAAAGTGCCTTTGAAGGAAATCGCATCATTGCAGAAAACATTTATAAGCGCTTAACAGAGTTAACTGCTGGTGGTAAAGCTCCTGACTTCACAGTTGTTGACAATGGAACCGTTCATGATTTACAAAAATACAAAGGCAAATTTCTATATGTCTTTTTTGTAAAACCAGGTACACCAGAAATTAACAAGCAATTGGATTTATTGGTTCCGATATTCCATAGATACTCAAAAAACATTCAATTTTTAATGGTCATTCGTGATGATGGAACGTCAAAACCGGATGAATTAAAAACCATGAAAGCAGCTTATCCTTGGGAAAGTGTGGTGGTTGGTTCCAATCATTCTATTCTAACAAATTATCAAATTGTAACCTATCCAATTTACATTTTAATTGACCCAATCGGTTATGTGGTTGCTGCTCCAGCTTTGGGACCTTTACCAAACGGACAATATGAAACCATTGATCAAACGTTTTTCAAAATCAATAAAGCGATTGAAGAAGGCGCTTCAGACGGTCGATAATTCGCAAGAAAAATGCAGTAATGAAGTGAGTTTTACAAATTGAACCTATCTTTGCTTCAAATTGAATTCAATGCGTTACAATTTAAGTGAAATTACAGATATTATTCGCGACAGAAGAACCATTTACCCTGAACAATACAGTACGCGTAAAATCCATAAAGAGCAAATTGAGTTATTGTTAAACAATGCTATTTGGGCTCCAACTCATGGTATGACCCAACCTTGGCGATTCATCGTTTTTCAAGAAAATGCATTGATTGATTTAGCCGAAAATCTTGGTGCTGCTTATTTAAAGCATGTACCGAAAGAAAAGCAAAACGATGCGAAATTGGCGAAATTATTGACTCGTCCAAAATTAGCTTCTGCAGTGATTGCAATCGTTTTACATCGAGAAGCGGACACTAAAATATCACAACAAGATGATTTAGCAGCTGTTGCTTGTGCCGTTCAAAACATGCATTTAACAGCTACAGCGCAAGGTATTGGTGCGTTTTGGGCCACACCAGCTGTGATTAACTCTGAAAGCTTTAGAGTATCCTTGAATTTGACGGAAGAACAAACTTGTGTTGGCTTATTTTATTTAGGTTATCCCTCTATTGAATGGCCAAAAGGACAGCGAAGACCGATTGAGTACATTACTACTTGGAAACAATAATCAACTTTAGATTACGTTCCAACTAAACAGAAACAAAATACGTTCTAGAAAGAATAACAAACATCCATGAAATTTTACGCTCTTAGTCTCCTTTGTTGTTTTGCTGCTTTTGCTTGCTTTGGTCAGCAAAAAGTAAAGAAAGAGCGTTTCCCATCCTATTTCGGTTTGGTTGTATCACCTGTCATTCCTACCAATTTCATTGGTTCAAAAACGACATCCTTTAAAGACTCTTCTGGTTTAATGAATGTCAATTTCCAACATCAATGGGGTTTTACATTTGGTGCAATTGCTCGTTTTGGTTTAACTAAAACCATTTCCATTGAAACAGGCATCAGTCAAGTGCGCAGAAATTTCAATGTTAATGTGCAAATACCAGATTCCTCTATCAACGATGATCAACAATTAACTTTTGTCAATTACGATATTCCCATCAATGGATTGATTTACGTGCAACTTTCAGACAAATGGTTCATGAATGGTGCTGTAGGTGTTTCAATTACGCATTATCCAAGTGATGTGAAAGATTCCATTTTACCAGGAGACAAACAACGCATTTCCATAGAAGGAAGACGCATTCACCGAACATATTTTGCAGCAAATGCAGGATTGGGTTTTGAATATCGTACAGAAAAATACGGCACTTTTTATTTAGGTGGAGGAGCGAAAGTTCCTTTTGATCCTGTATTTTTTGGTGTAGCTGTCTATAATAAATCTGGAAACGGAAATAAACTGACGGCCTACGAACCTGTTTCTGCGGGGTATTTCACCTTGGATTTTAGGTACTTCTTTCCAAAAACGAAGCGTAAAGACAACATCAAACCTTCACTCATAGAATGATGAACGAACGTATTCAAGAACTTATTGCATCTTTGCAGTTAGAAGCTCATCCAGAAGGAGGATATTTCAAAGAAACTTACCGTTCTGAATTGAGTTTGGGTGAACCCAAGCGTCAGTTAATGACCAGCATCTATTTTTTACTCACTGGCGACAATTGGTCCCGTTTTCACCGCATTAAATCAGATGAAACCTGGTATTTCCATGAAGGCAACTCACTTTTGGTTCATGAATTAGTTGAAGGTGACTACCGAGTAACACCCTTGGGACTTGATCTTGCAAATGGTGAGCAACCATTTACAGTTGTAAAAGCGGGAAGTATTTTTGGTTCAAGTGTAAAGAATGATTCTGGTTACGCTTTGGTATCATGCGCAGTTGCACCGGGCTTTGACTTTGAGGATTTTGAATTGTTTGAAACTACTACTTTACTTGAACAATTTCCACATCATGAGGCAATCATTCGTCAATTGACTTAACGATTTCGGAAGTCTCTTCCACTAGGGTTTTCAAAGATTTCCAATTCAAAGGATTTCACTGTCGCAAAGATATGGTCAAAAATATCGGCTAAAATCCGTTCATATTCTTTCCACTCCTTCTCTTTTGTAAAGCAATATATTTCAATGGGAACTCCCGTTGCTGTTGGTGAAAGCTGACGTGAAATCAAAGGCATTTCTTGGTTAATTTCTTCGTTGTTTTGCAAATAGCATTCAATGTACATTCGGAATAAACCAATATTCGTTTGTCGTCGGGCATTGATGTGATCTTCAGGACCAAAACCATTCTCCCGATTATAGGCCTCCACTTCCAACTGCGTCTGTTTGATGTAATTCGAAAGCACTTTTACCTCAGATAATTTCTGCAACAATTCATCCGAAGCAAAATGAATGGAGTCCATTTTGATTAAAATACTTCGTTTAATGCGTCGACCATCCGATTCTTGCATGCCGCGCCAATTGATGAATGAATCTGCTATGAAGGCATAAGTAGGAATGGTCGTAATCGTTTTGTCAAAATTTTGAACTTTTACGGTAGCTAAATTAATTTCAACCACATTTCCGTCTGCTCCGTATTTTTCCATGGTGACCCAATCCCCAATTCGGATCATGTCATTAGCAGCCAATTGAATGCTTCCCACAAAACCGAGTATGGTATCTTTGAATACCAAGATCAAAATGGCTGTCATAGCTCCTAAGGACGTCAAAAAGAAAACAGGAGATTGATTCGTCAGCTTGGATAACAATTGAATGATGAAAATCCCAGAGATGATGATTTTAGTAATCTGAAAATACGATTGGATGGGTTTGTCTTTGTAAATTTCTTTTTCCTTTAAAATATCTCGTAAAGCGTTCAAGGTTCTGGTTACAGAGAATAAAATCACAATGATGATGAACACATCAACGACTTTTTGAGAGAAAACATACCAACTTGGATAATGAAAGAAAACAATGGAGAAAAAATAATCCATGAATCCGAGAGGTAGTAAATGTCCTATTGCACGGAAAACTTTATTCGAAATAAGATGATCGTCCCATGTTGTAGTTGACTTGGTAACAAAAATATGGATCACCTTCACTAAGACAATTCTTGCCACCCACCACAAGGCAACGCTAATGAGTAACATACTGATAAACAAGCCGACAGCCCAATATGGAGCTTGTGCATTAAACGACGTTTCATTGAAAACGATGGTGCCATTTTCAGAATGCTCATAAAAATGTTTGATCCATTGAATGATTAAGTCTTTCACGCGCTTATTTTTACACGAAATTAAGGATAAATATTGAAGAAGTTTCGCTTATATGGCTTGGGCTTAGTGACCTTGTTAATGCTACCCGCAGCTTGGTTATTACAGGGTTTACCTCGTATAGAACCTTGGTTGGAAATCAAATACATCCTTCAAGGTGAAAATATCTATGGTATTCTTTACGGTCTTATTATGGGGTTAATCATGATTTTAGCGACCTCCAATGATGAAGCAACTCAAAGTTTCAAGCAACAAATTCACTTAGTACGCTCCTTGAAACTCACGCTTTTTGATTGCCTGTTTCTATCCCTTTGTGCGGGAATTGGAGAAGAATTTTTATTTCGAATTGCTTTGCAGGAATGGTTGCATCCTTTGATTGTGTCCGTTTTGTTTGTTGCGATTCACGGCTATTTGAATCCAAAAGACTGGAGTACAACCAAGTATGGATTATTGGTCTTGGTATTTATCATTGGTTTGGGTTATGCTGTTTCTGAATGGGGAATTTGGTTTTGCATTTTTGCCCACGCAGCTTATGATTTTTCGTTGTTTTACTATTGGAGCAAGCGCTATTCCACACTTTGAATGATCAAGCGATTCGTTTTCTGCGTCAATAAACAAGTAGGAACAACAATCATTGGATCCACTTTTAAAAACTCTAAATACCGCAAGTTGCAAATGGATTCAGGCAATTGCAACAAAGCACCAGCACGATAGAGTTCCAATTCCTTTAAATGACTCAAATTCCCGATGGATGCAGGAAGCATTTTTAGATTATTGAAATTCAATTGCAAGGTTCGAAGTAAGGAACAAGATCCTATTTGTTCAGGCAAAACGCTCAGATTGTTTCTACTTAAATTGAGTTGGGTGAGTTGTTTCAATGCTCCAATTGAATCTGAAATAAAACAAATGCGATTGTTATTGAGTTGTAGTAATTCCAAATTTTCTAGTTGAAAAATTTCTGCAGGAATGGAATCAATTTCGTTGTATGCTAAACTGAGAATTCGCAATTTTTTCAGCTTGAAAATCACCGATGGAAACTGTTTGAAATTGTTTTTACCCAAGTAAAGCACCTCTAAATCTTTCAATTCTGCCAATTGCTCGGGCAAACTATCCAACTCATTATTGAACAAGGAAAGTGTTTTTAATTCCACTTTAGAGAACACCTCTTCTGGCAATTGTCGAAAATGCTTGTTATCCAAAATTGCTTCGTATTCTTTCGAATGAACTGGACTCATCACTCGACAGGATACAAGAAAAATAACTAGAACAAACGAAAAAATCCTAAACATAATTCAAGAATTCAAGTAATAATACGCAACTATTTCCGATTTTTACAGTCTAGATAGAACAAAAGGCACAATTCGTGCATTTAAAAAAAATATAATTAAACATTGAATATATGAAAGTTGCTTTATTTACTGCTGCATTGCTTTTAGGAGGTTTGGCTTTTGGTCAACAACCATTATCAAAAACAACTAGAACAGTTAGCCCTAGAACAGAGCTTACTCCAGATCAAAAAGCATTGAATTTAACGAACAAAATGATTACTGATTTAGGCTTGAGTGGTGAACAAACATCTCAAATATCTGAGGTGAACCTTGGAATTGCGACAAAAAACCACAATGTTCGTACAAATGCTTCTTATACAGCTGAAACGATCAATCAAATTATTCAGGGAAACAACGAAGCTAGAAAATCGATGTATAAAAACATTTTGACAACTGAGCAATACAGCTTGTTTGAAAGTTTAGAATCTACCAATGCTGCTTATCAAATTTCAGCTTTGTAAGACAACAAAATATTAAGAAAAAAGCCTCATCAACGTGAGGCTTTTTTTTATGCTTTTAAATTTGCTTCAAATACTTTTTTAAACTTTTCAACTTTCGGTCTCACGATCGCTTGGCAATAGGCATTTCCAGGATTCAAATCGTAATAATCTTGATGATAGTCTTCCGCAGCATAGAAAACTGGTAAAGGAGAAATTTCTGTAACGATTGGACGATCCCAAACTTGTTCATCGATTAATTTTTGTTTGTAGGATTCTGCAATTTGACGTTGTTCTTCATCGTGAAAGAAAATCACCGAACGGTATTGGGTTCCTACATCATTTCCTTGACGATTCAATTGGGTTGGATCGTGAATGAACCAAAAAACTTTGAGCAAATCTGCAAAACTGATCTGGTTTTCATCGTAAACAATTCGAGCTACTTCCGCGTGACCTGTTGTGCCTTCACACACTTGTTTGTAAGTTGGATTGAGCACATGTCCACCTGCGTAACCAGAAGTTACTGATACGATACCATTCATTTCTTTGTAACAGGCTTCAATGCACCAAAAGCATCCTGCACCCAATGTTGCTTCTTTCATTTATTTTTTATTTGTAAACAAATATAAGTCATGAATGGTTTTAAAGTTCGAGGATTCGTTTGAATCTTTTTAACTTTGAACTGTTTTGTATAGATACGGTCGCAATTTCTGGTTAATCTGCTTATCGATGTTTTTCTTCACGATGAGTTTCAATTTGGTGATACCAGAAATGAATGCATTTATTACCAAATTAGACGGTGCAGCTTTGAAAGGATGGATCATTGGGTTATTCACCATTTCAGCGGGTATTTCAAGGCCTTTCTCAGGAAAGTTAGCAGATTATATTGGACGCAAAAAAGTGATGCGTATCGGTATCATTGTATCTGCGATCAGTTGCTTGCTTTATCCATTCAGTTTTTCCATTTGGTTTTTCCTCTTTTTACGATTCATACACGGATTCAGTACCGGTTTTTTTCCAACTGGAGCAACTGCTTTAATCACTGATATTTTACCAGAAAATGTTCGCGGAACAGGCATGGGGATGTGGGGAACCTTTATTTCATTGGGAATTGGAATGGGACAAGGAATGAGTACGCTGATTGTAGATCTAGTAGGTCAGAATGGACTTTTTGTAGTAGCAACCATCATCATTGCTTGTTCCTACTTGCTTTTATTGACAACCAAAGAGACACTACCAAGACCCGTTCACTTTCATTTCAATTTATTGCGCATTAAAAAAGATGAAGTATTCGAACGCAATGTAATCCCTGTTGCATTGGTCATGTTTTTATCAGCAATGTGTTCAGGGATCATATTTGTGGTGTCACCGGATATGTCAGAATTCTTGCACATTCCAAACAAAGGCGCTTTTTTCATTTTTTATGTGGTTTCCACCATCATTGTTCGCTTGGTAACAGGAAAAGTTTCAGATATTATCGGTAGAAGGCAAATGTTATTGATCGGTATGATCTTATTAACGGTTTCAATGGTTTTAATCGGTATGTCCACTACTCCACTTTGGTACATGGTTGCTTCCGTCATCTTTGGAATGGCAACTGGTGTTTCATCCCCAACAATTTTTGCTTGGACAGCAGATTTGTCTCCCGATCACCGAAGAGGAATTGGTGCAGGAACGATGTTTATTGCTTTGGAATTTGGGATTTTCTTCGGAGCGTTCTCGACCAATTACATTTACAAAAACAATCCGAATAACATTTTTGAAATGTTTCTATTTGGAGCCGTGATGTCGGGATTAACCGTTCTGTATTTGATTTGGCATTTGCTTAAACGCCCTTCGAAGGTTTGATTATTTAGCAGTTGTTCCGCCGTAATCCAATCGTTTTGCTTTGATAAAACGAGGAATGTAGTACTTACTGGTATTGAACGTATCAATGGTAACACCTCTCGATGTGGAAGAATGAATAAACTTGATCATTCCATCGTTGACTTCAATCACCATCGCAACGTGACCAACAGAAGTAGAATTGACATTCCTGCCTTTGAAGAACATTAAATCGCCGGGTTGAATTTCTGCTAGTTTAACTGTTTTTCCAAATTCAGCCATACCAGGTGAAGAACGCGAAAGTGTTAATCCAAAATTCCCCATCACATAATAGATAAAACCAGAACAGTCGAAACCGGATGGTGTTGAACCAGCATAATGATAAGGTGTTCCTAAATATTTTTTGGCAAACTGAATAATTTCTTCAACATACTGATTTACAGTATCCTTTTTTTGTGCATTCGCAACCACGTTGGTACCAAGAGGTTTTGCAACTCTTGCGGTATCAGTTGGCTGTTGCCCAAAGCTAAAACTGGACAACATTAGGAAAACAAATCCTAAAAAGATATTATTTAGACTCACGAATGATTTCACGGGTGCAAAATTATGATTATTTTCACAGAATCAAAATCGTTCATTTTGAGCAAACTAGACGGAATAAAGCTTACAAAACTGTATTACTCCATTGGAGAAGTTGCATTGATATTCGATGTAAACACCTCATTGATAAGGTTTTGGGAAAAAGAATTCAGTATTATCCAACCCAAAAAGAACAAAAAAGGCAATCGATTATTTACCGTTAAAGACATTGAGAATTTTAACAAGATTTATCAACTTGTTAAATTAGAGGGATATACATTGGACGGAGCCAAAAAAGCGCTGAAAGCCAAGGAAATTGAACCGTTAACGGAAACTCAGCACTCTTCAAATGAAACGATCATCGAACGTTTGGAACAAATTAAAAGTCAATTGATTCAATTGAAATCCCAAAAAGATTAGTTTCCGCTAAAAGCACTATCAATATAGGTCAAGGCATCCAATGCTTCCGATTGAGAAACAATCACATCTAGATGCACATTTCCTATCCCATTCAACAAAACTGCTTTAATTCCTGAATGATCATTTTTCTTATCATTCAACATCAATTCGGTGATTCTTGTTTTAGCTTCAAGAGAAAAAGCAACATAATCAAACCCTTGCGTGATACATGCAACAATTTGCATCAGTTCTTTTTCAGAGATGAATTGTTTTTTGAACGAAAGGTAACTTTCTGCAATCATTCCCAATGCAACAGCGTGTCCGTGAGCAATCGGTTCACCTGATTCCAAGCAAAATCCTTCAATCCCATGTCCGATGGTATGTCCAAAATTCAAGCTTTTACGAATGCCTTTTTCAGTTGGATCTTGTTGAACGACATTGATTTTTATCTGAGCAGAATGTTCGATAAACGCTTGAAGTGATTGATTTTCTGCTAATAAATAAGGATTTACTTTGATCAATTGATTCCAATGAGCAGCATCAGCAATCAAAGCATGTTTAAGCATTTCAGCAAAGCCGTTCAACACTTCTTCTTGTGGCAAAGTTGAAATAAAACGGTAATCAATGTAAATAAACGCTGGATGCTGAAAAGTTCCAATTTGATTTTTGAAAGGTCCTAAATCAATTCCTGTTTTCCCTCCAATACTTGCATCCACCATTCCTAATAAAGAAGTTGGAATATGAATAAAATCCAAACCTCTTTTGAAAACAGAAGCGATAAATCCGCCCATATCCGTGACTACACCACCGCCTAAATTAATAATCACATCAGCTCGCGAAATTTGATAATCGGAAAACGCTTCCCAAACTTGAAAACACACTTCCAATACTTTATTTTCTTCACCAGCTGGTAACAACATCACTTCAGCATCTTCCAAAGATGGAAAGGCAGTTATCAAATACTCCAAACAAGCATCGTGGGTGTTTTCATCTACTAAAATCACTTTTTTATTCTTCCCATATCGTGTTGACAGGATTTCATCAAAAGAAGAAGTTTCAATGTTCCCAATTTCTATTTGGCAATGATCGATGTTGAAATGTCGCAAGAGTGTTTGTTTTTTTTAGTGATTCCAATAAATTCATCAGAATTCAAGTACAAAAATAAGCGAAACGGATTAAATTTGTGATATGATTTCATTTAACAATACGGAAATTGCATTCAAACACAAAACCAACCGTGATTTAAAGCGCGCGAAGTTCTTGTTTTCAGTGATTGCAAGTCCAACAATGGTAAAAGTTGGTAAGGGAGTTACAAACTTTAGTCTTTCGGCAGGATTACCGATTAAAGGCATCATTAAAGCGACCATTTTCAAACAATTCTGTGGTGGCGAAACCATTGATGAGTGTACGGAAACGGTAGGACAAATGTGGAAAAATAAAGTCGGAACCATTTTGGATTATTCCGTTGAAGGAAAAACATCTGATGAAGATTTTGAAGCCACAACAAAAGAAATCATCGCAACGATTGCAAAAGGTAAAACAACTGAAGCTATTCCGTTTGCTGTTTTCAAAGTAACGGGTATTACTCGTTTTGGATTATTGGAAGCTGCAAATGGCGGTATTGAACAGTTGGATGCTGCGTTGACCAAAGAGTATGAAGCAACTGTTGAACGAATTGACCGCATTTGTAAAGCTGGTTTTGATGCAGGTATTCCCGTTTTTATTGATGCAGAGGAAACATGGATTCAAGACACCATTGACCGCATTACGCATGAAATGATGTTGAAATACAACAAAGAAAAAGCGATTGTTTACAATACGGTTCAAATGTATCGCCATGACCGATTGGCATTTTTGAAAGATGCTGTTGCTTGGGCGAAAACGAATGGTGTTCAATACGGAGTGAAACTCGTTCGTGGGGCTTACATGGAAAAAGAACGCGATAGAGCACAGGAGAAAGGTTATCCTTCACCTATTCAACCGGACAAAGAAGCTTGTGATAACGATTACAATGCAGCTTTGGATTTTTTAACCGATGAATTTGAGCACATGGCATTGGTTGCTGGATCTCACAATGAATATTCAAGTGCTTACTTAGCAGATTTAATGGATAAAAAAGGGTTGCCAAAAGAAAATAAACGCATCTTTTTTGCTCAATTGTTAGGAATGAGTGATCACATTTCCTACAACCTTGCACATTTAGGGTACAATGTAGCGAAATATGTTCCTTATGGACCAATCAAAGAAGTAATGCCTTATTTGTTGCGAAGAGCAGATGAAAACACATCAGTTAAAGGACAAACAGGAAGAGAATTATCCTTGATCTTACAAGAACGCAATAGAAGAAAAGGACTACAATAAAAAAATTAAATTCAAAAAAAAATCCCAATCATCTGATTGGGATTTTTTTTGTTTCTACTTTTTATCGGAGTATTGTTATATGTCCACCGAATTCATATTTCTTATCGGTTGTAATATCTTTTGTTTCAAGCGTCCATGTGTAGGTACCTTCTTGAACAATTTTTCCGTGGTAAGTTCCATCCCATGCTCCTTTTGGATCATGACTTTCCCAAACTACTTCTCCCCAACGATTGAAGATAAATAAATCAAACTGACTCACATCAATTCCATCAATGTGCAAGAACCATTGTTGATTGAATTCATCACCATCAGGTGTAAATGTATTTGGAGCAAATAGAATTACTTCGGTAATTACTTGAACAACTCTTTTCATTGTATCCGTACACCCATCTTCATTTTCAACGATCAATGTCACGCCATAATTCCCAGCTACACCTTCTGGATAAGTCACATTGACATTTTGATCTGTCGATGTTGCTGGTGTTCCAGCAGGCATTATCCATTGGTAAGAAACCACATCAGAAGAACTACCATCAATTAAATTGACCGTTGGATTAAACATCGATGTTGGATTTGGATTGATATTGAAAAACGCATTTGGATACGAGAATACTTCAATCAAATTGGTGTAAGTGCTTGTGTATGTACAACCAACATCTGAAGTTAAAGTAACCGTAACTGAATACAAACCTGGATTTTCATAAGTATGTGCCACAGGAGCTGTCCCAACTAATGTTGTTGTTTGTCCATCCCCAAAATCTACCAATGTTGAAACAATTGTTCCTCCCACACTATTGTTGGTGAAATTAACAGCAACAGGACTACAACCATTTGTGTTATCTGGTGTGAATACTACAGGGATTGGTGTTGGAGTTGAGACAATCATACAAGCTGTATCAGGCATTGAACCACAAGCTTCAGTAAGCACCACGCAATATTGCGTTGTATTTGCAGGTGTAACTGTAAATGGAGAACCGGTTCCTACAATTCCTGTTGGAGTAAACCAAGTAAACGTATAAGCTGACGAACCTCCAGTACCCGTTGCACTTAGTGGTGTAGAAGTATTTGGACAAATCGTAATATCAGGAGAGATGGATGTAATTTGCAACGCAGGAGGTTCAGTAATATTTACTGTAACAGAACCTGCACATCCATTTGCCCCATTCACATCAATGGTGTGAGCTCCAGGAGATAAATTTGAAATGGTAAACGGAGAACTCACAATTGCTTGTGCTGCTCCTCCATCCAAACTATAAGTTGTTGCATTTGTTACAGTAACCAAAGCTGATCCATTATTTGCACCATGACAAGAAACATTGGTTCCAACTGCAGTTACGGTTGTTACAATTTCAGTTACGGTAACAGTTGCAGAGGAAATACAACCATTCGAATCCACTTCGTAGGTATAAATTCCAGGATTCATGGTTACAGGATCATAAGGCATTGTAACTGGATTTCCAGCTGCGTTCGACCAAGTTCCATTTGGACTAGCTGTAGGACCTAAAACAGGGAACAAATCAATTGGACCGCCTAGAGAACAAACAGTTGCTAAACCGTCATTTCCGGGATCAGCAGAAGCAGACAATGAAAAATCAAGTTGATCAGTTGTAGCACACAAAGGATGTCCTGTTGGATATACAGTCAAAGTAAGTGTTCCATTTCCAGTAAATGTTCCAATTGGATCTGGAATTGTAGGATCAGAAACCACGTTAGCAGGCGTCCATTCAAAAACAAATCCTCCAAAACAATCCGCAGTAAAGTTGTTAGGGGTTGTAGAAGGAGAAGTAAAGTTACCTCCATCTGCTAAAACCACATTTCCATTTGGATCTAAAACTTCATAAGAACACTCAGATAAGAATGAACCTATACCATCAAATTGTACCGTAACAGAAGCGCCATGGGGAATGGCTAAAGTATAATTACCTGTAGTCCCTGTTGGAATTGTATAAGTAGTCAGCACCCCATTTACGGTAACTAATAAACTATTTCCATTCCAACCATCTCCAAACGAATCATCCAAATTAAAGGAATAAGTACAAGGAGAACCACCTCCACCACCATTGATGGTTCCGTTTAATTGAACTGGTTGTCCATCACACACAACAACGTCTGGTCCTGCATTTGGTGTTGGATTCGCATTCACAGTTACAACAACAGACGAATCATACTGACAGCCAAAATTATCAATGATCGTGTAATCATAAGTAAATGTTCCAGAAGCTGTAGGATTGATTGCTAAATCATCTGCATTATTAGTAATTGTACCATAAATTGCTGGTGCATTCCAGAATGAAGAATCTGATCCAATTCCAATTTGAGGTTCAAATGTGGTAATGGGATTCAACAAAGCTGGATTCACATTGATATCAAAAGCAAAGATAGTTCCGTCATCCGCAGCCCAGTTGTCGATGATTGTCATGGTCCATACACCATTCAACGGACAACCCAATAAACTATTGAATGATTGAACAGGTGCATAATCACCTGCGGGCAAAGTTGTTCCAAAACCATTGTTATTTACCCAATCAACCCAAGTTTCAGGAGCCGTTGGCGTAAAACAATAAGTAAATGGTGTCCCTTGTGTTGTTGGATCACTACAATCCACATTATCCATTGGATTCGGCACTCCTAGTTGAGTTCCTCCACCACCTTGCTGATGTAAAATTTGTGTTTGACCACTCGGACATTGAACAATCAATACTAAATCACCCATAAAACTGTGCTCTAAATCGACACAAAAACTTTCAATATCTGAAATGTTCGTAATGGTAGAGCCTGGAATGAATCCTGTTTGAACAACTGGAATATCTTGTGAAACACCTAATAAAGTATCTGGCAAACAACCATCCGTGATGGTCAAAGAACTATTGAAACCAGTCCATGGTACTTCATTGAATTCTGGATCAATGGAAAAATTCAGTTGTTCGCCCAAACAAATGGTTGTATCTGTAGGAAAATCTCCGAAACTGGGTTCTGTAGCGACAAAAACCTGTAAATCGATCAAATTTGTATTCCCGCAATTATTATCGTCTTCTACAAATAATTGAACCAAGTATTGTCCAGGAATGGAATAAGCATGACTTGCATTTTGAGTCAAAGCAGTGGTACCGTCCATGAAATCCCATTTGTATGAAACCAAATTGAAACCAGGAGCGGGAGTAGATCCAAAATCTTGAAAATTGACTACCTCACCTAAACAAACTCTAATACTATCCTGAGTTTCCCCACCAACAATAATTCCAGCTGCTTGAGGAGGTGTACATGGAGGTTCACATGTTGCACTTGCAGTAAAAAATCCTGTTCCACTTGAATTCGAACGAAAACGTAAGGTGATACAACCAGATGCATTCAACAAAGTTGCATTGATATTTACACCTTGTAATTGAGTTCCAGTGTATGTCCCTAATGTTGGAGAAGCAATCGATGGACCATCATAAACATCCATGTAATCCACATTTGTGATGTTTACATTGGGATTGTCATCGAAGGTGCTTAACTGAAATAGATTAAAATCTAGACTCACAAAATCACCAGGATTCGTCGGACAAATAGTGATGGTTACATTTTCACCATTACTATAACCGGGTCCACCTTGGCCACCTGAATCAATAATGAATCCATTACAAGTGTTGAATGTTTGATTATTACTAACTGCAGACATTGGAATTACCAATTGCTGTGCAGTCAAACTAAGACTAATAAACAGTGCTAAAAAGCTAAAGAAATATTTCATTACCATTGATTATTTGGTGTATAGAGGACTAGTTGAGAATGCTTTGGTGATTTCAGAAATTTTGAAAATAACCAGCACGTTTTCACTATCAATTTTAAAATATTGACGTGTTTCTTTATTCGGTCGAATGCCTAATTGATAGTAATTGAATGAACTTGTTCCAATTGTTGCAATGGTCTCAGGTGAAAAAACGATGTTTTTGTTTAACAGCCCTTTTTCTTCTTTGGTTAAATCTTTGATTTTCACAACTTGATATGCACTATCCAACTCAAACAGATAATAATTGTAACTATTGCGATTGAATTTAAAGGCATCTTCCGCTTGTTTTCCTTTGTTAATTACCAATCGTTGATCAATTTCCTCTTGCGAAAAAGCAACACAACTCAATGAAATAAAGGCGATTAACGCAAATAAAGGTTTAAAGTTTTTCATAAATCAAATAATCATTCAATTTCTAGACTTACAAAAGTGAAAAAGGTTGTCTCAAAAAGCAAGAAAGCACCATTCAATTAATAGTGCTTTCTTGAAATCCTGTTTATAAAATCCTGCTTATTTCAGTATGGTAACATGACCTACGATGATTTTTCGTTCATCACTAATTGATCGTTGAAATTCAATTTTCCAATTATAGGTTCCTTCTTTCACGGATTCACCATGATAGGTACCATCCCAACCAACTTTAGCATCATTTGTTTCAAATACAATCTCGCCCCAACGGTTAAAAAGAATCATATTAAAATCAAATGGATCAAACCCTGAAGTGAAAATTGGTTGAAAAGTATTGTTGTATTCATCCCCATCAGGAGTAAAGGTATTTGGTATATAATAAATCAATTCCTCATTGATGACAATAATTGCTGAAGTTGTATCTGTACAACCATGTTCACTAATTGCTACCAATTCAACCACATGATTCTCAACCGGTTCTACTGGGTAAAGATGTGTTGGATTCTCATCATCAGAAAAAGTCCCATCACCAAAGTCCCATTCATAAATAACTGCTCCAGAACTAGAATTATTCATCGTTGTTTCAGGATCTAATTCACTTAATGTTCCAGGTGTAGGAGTAAAAGCGGCAATTGGATTTGCGAATACACAGATGTAATTATCAAAGGTTTCTTCCCAAACACATCCCAAAGCAGTTTCTAAAGTTAAAGTGATATCATAACAACCAGGTTCTGTGTACACATTATCTACAGCACCACAAGTATCTAAAACCGTATTATCTCCTAAATTCCAAGTACAATTAACGCTTGGTGTACCCGATGAAATATTTGACAAACTAACTGCTACAGGTGCACATCCACTTGTAATAGGACTATTGATAGCTGGAATAGCTGGAGCTTCCAAATTCACAACTACTTGGTCAGTATCAAAACACCCTAAATTTGTTGTTCCAGTTACTGTATAAGTTGCAGAAGCTAATGGTGTAAAAGGCACTCCATTGCTAACACCATTATCCCAAACATAAGTATCTGCCCCACTTCCAGAGATTGTTGTTTGACTTCCATTACAAATCAATTGATCCGGCCCAGCAAGCACTACTGGTGTTGGGTGAACAATCAACAAAGCAGTATCTGTTTGCTGACAATTATTCGCCCCTGTTCCGGTTACAACTAATTCAAATGTATCAACAACTGGAATGAATGCTTGACCATCAATGACATTGTTATTCCATGTGTAAGAATTTGCCCCCGATCCAGAAAAAGTAACGGATGCACCTTCACACACTTCTTGATCTGGTCCAGCTTGTACGTTTGGTGTTGGAAAAAAAGTAACCGTAACAGAATCCGTTGCTTCACATCCTACAGCATCCGTTCCTGTTACATGATAAATTTGAGAAGAGGTCACGACAAACGGCACTCCATCAACGACGTTATTGTCCCAAACATAGGTTTGAGCACCCGAACCAGAAAGCGTAACGGATGTGTTTGGACAAACCATTTGATCAGGTCCAGCATCTACAATAGGAAAACTGTGTACTGTAATTGGATGAATGGTAAAACTAGAACAACCCAAAGAATTGGTAATGTATAGAACAATGTTGTAGGTTCCAGCATTTGGATAAGTATAACTTATATCTTCCACATTTTGCATTGGTAATCCGTTATTGATATTCCAAGTAAAATTCATCGTTAGTGTATCAGAAGAAGTATTTGTAAAGACAGATTCTTCACCCAAACACACATCTTGATAGGTGAATTCAGGAATTGATTTCGGCCAAACAGTCACTTGTTTCGTAATCGAATCCGCACAACCATCATCTGTGTACATGTGCAAAGTAACATTGTATTGTCCCGGATTTGCATACGTATGAGTGGGGTTTTCCAAAGTGGAAGTTCCACCGTCACCAAAATTCCAATTCCAAGATGTAATGGGATTATTAGGATTACTAACAACTGTCGTATCATTGAATGTCATTGCAGCATCTTCACAAACGGGAGCCCAAGTGAAACCAGGATCAATGATTGTTGGATAAACTTGTGTATTAACAGTTACAGTACAGTTTCCTTGGTTACTAAAGGTTTGTAAAGTACAAGAAAATGCCTGTCCGTATGTTGGATTACTGATTGTGACACTTTGAGAAGTTGCACCATTTGACCAATTGTAGCTTTGAAAACCAGGAGGCGCAGTCATGGTTACAACATTTGAGCCTTCACAATAAGCAACATCGATGATTAAAGGCATGCATTCAGCTGCTACGTATGCATAACCAAAATGTCCTGATAAACTACAATCTTTTGTTGAGAATTCGACTTGAATGGTTTGCCCTATGAATGGTTGCAAGTTAACTCCTACTGTTGTCCAAGGCAACCATGTCACACCATTACACGTTTGGAAATTTTGACCTGGCTGTCCACCGTAAACCGTATAAATACCGCAATTCCCTCCAATTTGCGCGCCTGCTTGATTCAAAATACGCACACTGAACTCAGGTTGTTCATTGGACGCATGACCAGAAGGATTTTCTAAAACAACAGCATATTTGTAAATAAACAAGGCATTTGAATTATCTACTGTCATTGTATAACGTAAACGTTCGCCTTGTGCACCAGTATTGCTATTTCCTAATCTAGCAGAAACTGTACCTCCAGGTGGAATTACGTTCAAACCACCACAAGTAAAAGGGTCAATAGCTGGAGCATTCATGATTGTGTGCTGCCCATTTACAATTCCAGGAGTTTGACCAGGATTAGTATAAGTACCAGTAAAACCAGCCCAACTTGAGAAATTATTTGATGAAAAATTTGCATTTGGGCAACCTTGTCCTACAACTTGTTGAATCATTACAAAAAAGAAAAACAGGACAAAATATCGATGTAGAAATCTGATCATCATTGTAGTAGTATTAACAGTAAGTATCTTTAAAACGAAAATGTTTTAAAAGGTTGCTTAAAAATAAGCAACTTAGAATAAAAAAAGGGAGAAATTACTTCCCCCTTTTCTAAATCATTGAATTTTAACTGATTTAATAATTTACCTTAAAACATTCACATGACCAACAACCACTTTGCGAGCATCACTTTTTGATGTTTTAAATTCAATTTTCCAAGAATAAGTTCCTTCTTTAACAATCTTTCCATGATAAGAACCATCCCATCCAAATTCGGCATTGTTTGTTTCAAAAATCACTTCACCCCATCGGTCAAAAATCAACATATTGAAATCAAACGGATCAAATCCTGAGGTAAATACCGGTTGGAAAGTTTGGTTGAATTCATCTCCGTCTGGTGTAAATGAATTCGGTACATAGAAAATCAATTCTTCTTGTACTACAACAGTAGCATAAGCAGTATCTCTACATCCTTCTGGTGAAATTGCAATTAGCTCAACCACATAAGAACCTGGCACATCAGAAGGGAAGGCATGCGTTGGACTAACCGTTGAACTTACTGTCCCATCTCCAAAATCCCAAGCATAAGTTGTTGCATTCGTTGAATTGTTGATCATTTGAGATGTTGCATCCATTGTAGTCAACAAGCTAGGATTTGGTGTGAAAATAGCATTTGGATTTGGTACTACACATACAAAGTTATTTTGAGTGGTAGTTGCAGTACAACCAATAGCTGTCTCTGTAGTTAAAGTCACATCATAACAACCAACATTCACAAATGTATGTGTAATAGTTGCACAACCAGTACCAGTTGTTCCATCACTGAATTGCCATGTACAATCTGTACCACCTGAAGTATTGGTAAATGTAACTGTAAAAGGAGAACATCCCGAATTATCAGAAACTGTAAATACAGGCGGAGTTGTAGGTTGAACAGTTACTAGCACTACATCAGTCGCAACGCAACCAGCAGCAGAAGTTCCTGTAGCTGTATAGCTCAAAGTTGCAGCAGGCGTAAAAGGCACATTATTCGTAACACCATTGTCCCACGTAATTGTTGGTGCTCCAGTCGCATTCAACGTGACTTGAGTACCTTGACAAACCGTTTGATCCGCACCACCTACAATGACAGGTAAAGCATTCACAGTAATATTAAATGTTGCAGATGGTGGACAAGCACCTCCTACTCCTAAATAAGTTACTGTATATAAACCTGGAGTAGAAGCACTCAAATCAATAACTCCACTTGATCCATTGATAACCAAACCAGCAGTACTTGAGAACGTTCCTCCAACATTACCAGTCACCGTTGGAGATGGATCCGTTGCATCTTGACAATAGGCATTTTGAGGATAAGTCAAAGTTGCTCCTCCACTTCCTGCCATTGTTCCTGTTACCGTAATCAAACAACCATTTCCATCATTTACATCAAAGGAATATGCTTGTCCTGAAGTCAAACCAGAAACAACGATCGTTCCGCCATCACCACAAGTGGTATTCACAAAACTAGCGGTAGCAGGAGTTAACGAACCAGCAACAGCAGTAAAGACATTCGCTGCATTGACTGCGGGTAAACCACCATTCAATGTTGCCGTTGCTTCACCAGTAGCACAATCAGTCGTTTGAGTAAACGTCACTTCAGGAAGGTACTGTACGGCATAAGTTGGCCCTAAATCATAACATGGAATAGATGTATTGACATAACTGTAATAACCATCCGACATGCTATAGAAAGTGATTGGCACAAAATAAACGGTATTATCTGTGAAAACACCAGGATTATTGTTTATCCAAAACAAATCATTCATATCAGTGAAATCATCAAACATATAAACTCCTTGCAAACAAGGGTCATTTGCAATATCTTCAGTAGCACTTGGAGTTATACCTACAGTTGGAGGACAAGAAAAAACCAACCAACCAATTCCTGGATCATAAGGAAATGCAGGAGGTGGATTCAATGCCTCACCTGGCGGTGTATTATCATTGTTCGAGTTAATATTCAACACATCACCGTAACACAACACATAATTGGTGGTACTTTGACCAACAATTGATTGATTGAACGTTCCAATATCCGCAGCACAGCTACAATCTGAAACAGCAGTATAGTTTGCCGTTTGATTACATGTGGGATCTGCTGTAAAATAAACAGTAATTGTTGAAGCCGCCCCATCAGCAGGGATGTTCGGAATACTATACGTATAAGTTTGTCCATCTACGAATGGAGGATTGAATGTCTGAGTATAAACATTCGTTCCATTATCAATTTCAACAACTAACGTTCCTGCACCAGGATTGTCTGTGTATTGAAAATCACCGTCAATTGTAAATGTATTATTTGCCGCACAAGCAGAAATATTGTAACTAAAGCTATTGATAATACACGATCCAACTGGAGGTGGTACAATTGCACAGTTGGTAGAACCTGTACTTGAAGGATTTGTATTGGCAAAAATATCTGTTGGTGTATTTTCAAAATTAGTAATCAAGAACATGTAATATTGACCAGCCACTGCACCATTTATCGTACACGTTTCTGTTGGATTGATACTGTAACTACAATCCACAATGTTTCCACATGGATAAGTTCCAAATAACGTACATCCGCTAAATGCTCCACCGCCTGTTAAATTACTACAAGCAGTACCTAAATTATTGAAAGGTCCCCAACAAATGAAGTCAATATCGTCTGCTCCGTTGGTACTTCCTAAATCAATCACAATATTTCCAGAATTGGCAACTTGTATGTAATACCAAGCAGGATTGGGCTGTGAACCTAAACAGCCGTAATCTGGTCCAATTTCAGCATCTGTATTCACAGAAGCCGGAAAGGTGTAGTTATTATCTGTACAAAAAGGATCTGCATTGGCACAATCTGCACCTTGAGCAAATAAATTAGTTGTTAACCCCAAGAAAGCAACACAAACAACTAAAAAATAGATTTTTTTCATAATAGCTAGTAGTAGTTAGATTATTTCTGTTGTGCTTTTCTACGCAACAATTCGTCTCTATCAGCAATCCATGCCGCTCTGTTTCTTTCCATTAAAGTATACCACCCTGATGCGATTGCCTTCTCGTTCTGCGTTTGGTCACTTTTTATATAAGCAACTTTTGAATCAATTGCAGCGATGACAGTTTCACAATGCTCGACAGTCAATCCAGCTAAAGAATCAGCTGGTTCTGCTTGAATTGGCTTAACAGAAGTTTCAGATTTTAGAGGTGTCAACTTAATTGCTCTTGTTGCTGGTTCTTGTCCATAGACAAGTAGGCCAGTAAAGGCAAAAAAAAGGAGAAGAGTCATTTTCATAACAGTAGTTTTTATTTCTTAACGAACCAATACAAATTTGGTTGCCTTTTTTGTTCAATTTTAAACAAAAATGATGAAAGGTTTAACTATCCGATGAAAGGTTACAACCAGTTCTGCTTGTTTTTCAAGAAGTTTAGGGTATTTTCTTCTTTTGAACCTTCAGTAACTTGGAGGTTGTATTCCCAATTGGCCACGGGGGGCAAACTCATTAAAATGGATTCGGTTCTACCACCTGAAAACAAACCAAACTTGGTACCGCGATCGTTTACTAAATTGAATTCAACATAGCGACCTCTGCGCAGACTTTGCCAACGTTTTTCGTCTTCTGTTGTCGTTTTTTCTCGACCAAAAGCTGCTTGTTCTTCGTAGATAAATGGAAAAGCTTCGCCTAAAGCAATTGCGAAATCCATTAAGTTTTCTTTGGAATGTGACTCAGAAGCGGACATGTGATCGTAAAACACACCTCCAATTCCTCGGGTTTCTCCTCTGTGAGGAATGTAGAAATAATCGTCTGCCCAATCTTTGAATTTCGGATAAAAAGCATTATCAAATTGATCGCAAATCGCCTTTAAACGTTGATGAAAAACAACTGCATGTTCTGGAATGACATAATGCGGCGTCAAATCAATTCCTCCACCAAACCAATGCGTGCCGTTGTCTAATTCAAAATAACGCACATTCATGTGAATGATCGGAACGTGTGGATTGTTGGGATGTAAAACGATGGAAACTCCTGTTGCATAGAAGGCATTTCCTTCGAGATTCAATTGCTTGCGCATGGCATCTGAAACAGGTCCGTGAACAGCAGAAAATGCAACACCTCCTTTCTCAATCAGATTTCCTTCCTTGATTGTTCGAGTGAAGCCACCTCCACCCTCTTCTCGTTGCCAAGCATCTTCTTGAAACGTTGCCAAGCCATCAACGCGCTCTAATTCTTTGCAAATAAACAATTGCAAAGCGCGCATGCGTTCACCAATCTGCTCTTTATTCATGGTAAATTCCCACTCTAATCAATTCGTAATCGACGTGTTTTAAGATGAAACACTGATTGTTTTCAAAACCGCTTCCAGCAGCAACCGTACTCATATTGAAAGCGTTCACCACTTGTTCTTTCACTTCTTGATTGTTCAATAAAGTCTGTACGAAATAGTAGAACACATCGAAACCTTGCGCAGCATATTTGTTCAAATCTGCTTTGTATTTGTTGCGGTACAAACGACCCATTTGTTTCGCTTGTTCCAAGGTGTAATTCAAATCACTGGAAGCCGCCCAAGTGATGGCGTATTTTGTTTTGTAATAACCAGAAATGTCGTCAAAACCTGCCCAATCTTTTGTGCCAATGATTGTAATGGCTCCGTCGCCAGCTTTCGCACTGGATTTATGAACCGCTAACACAAATTTATTTGCAGCCACTTTGTCTCTTGTTGGAACGATGAACACCGTATTCCCATTTTTGCGAATGTAAGTAGCCACATCAGCAGCTTTGATTTCGATCAACTTCACATTGCCGTTCGTTTTCGATAGCTCCATGAAACGATTTCGGAAAGCATCGTACAAATCTTTGTCTTTTGTAATACCCGCATTGACCAATACAATTTGATCGTTTTTATAGTTCTCAATCACGTATTTTGCCATGACCGCTTGTTGGGTCATTTCTGAACTTACAGCAGCATAAACGTATTGATTTCCTTTCAAAACAGCGCTGTTTACTGAAGCAGGACAGACCATTCTTACTTGATTGGTTTTGCACCAATTCGCTACCATTTCAGTAGATTGAGGCAACAAAGGCCCAATGATCAAATCCAGGTTTTTCATTTCTGGCTTTTTCAAAGCAGCAACCATTTTAGCCGAATCACTTGGAAAATCGATGATGCGAACGTTTGCGTCGAAGCCTAAAGCTTTCAAGGAATCAATCGCCAACTCCACACCCATGTAAAAATCGGTTGCCAAGGTTTTCAATTGGGTACTTCCTTTCGAATCCAAATCAAAAGGCAAAAGCACCGCTATTTCATACTTCTCTTTTTGCTTGAACAACAAAGATTCATCGACTCTCTTTACCTCTTCCAAAGGTTTCACCTCACGAATCGGCACTTCTTTGATTTGCTCTTTCTTTAAAGGTATCTTCAGCGTATCGCCTTCTTTGATTTTCGTTGTTTTCAGTTGATTGAAGGCTTGTAACTCATTCACTGGAACCATGTAGCGTTTTGCAATCGTGTACAAAGTCTCACTTGGTTTCACTACATACGTAATGACTGTATCTGAAAAACTCACGGTTGTTTTTACGGGTGTTGGTGGCGTTGTAACCGGTTTCACTCCTTCTACCACTGCTGCTTTCAAAGGGATTTTTACTTGTTGACCAATTTTAAATCCGCCTGCTAAATCAGGATTCAATTTGTTGATATCATCAACTGTTGCTCCGTATTTTTTGGACAAGGAATAAGGTGTATCGCCTTTTACAATCGTATGCAAGGCCATTTGCGTTCCGTCCGCATATTTTGCTTCTGCTACGCCATTTGGAATCAAGTATTTATTGCCCTCTACAACTCCTTTATTGATACCGGGATTCGCTGCTACGATATCGTCAACTGGAACATTGTAAGTGGTATGCAAGCCCCACAAAGTGTTTCCAGCTTGTGCCACGTGAACGATGTATTTCTTCCCTTTTTGGTATTCAATGATTTGATCATCTACTGGTGTTTGCGACCATGATGACAAGACACTCAAAAAGCTGATGACAAACAATAGGTATTTCATATAAAAATTTTGATGACCGTTTCTTTCAAGAATAGTACCAGACTATTCCCATTCAATTGTTGCAGGCGGCTTGGAACTGATATCGTAAGTCACACGATTGATTCCTTTCACCTGATTGATGATTTTATTCGAAATCTTCGCCAAGAACTCGTAAGGCAAATGACACCAATCAGCCGTCATTCCATCTGTAGACGTTACAGCGCGCAAAGCAACTGCATTTTCGTAAGTACGCTCATCTCCCATTACCCCAACCGATTGGATGGGAAGGAAAATGGCACCCGCTTGCCACACTTCGTTGTACAAACCGTCTTCTTTCAAGCCATCGATAAAAATGGCATCTACTTCTTGCAAAATGCGCACTTTTTCTGCCGTTACTTCACCCAAAATACGGATACCAAGTCCTGGCCCTGGGAAAGGATGGCGATTCAATATATTTTCAGGCAATTGCAATGAACGTCCCACACGGCGCACTTCGTCTTTGAACAACAAGCGCAATGGTTCCACCACTTGCAATTTCATATAATCAGGTAAACCACCCACATTGTGGTGCGATTTGATCGTTTGCGATGGACCTCCGTTTACCGAAACCGATTCAATCACATCTGGATAAATCGTTCCTTGACCGAGCCATTTTGCATCTGTGACCAATTTTGATTCAGCGTCAAACACATCGATGAACACTTTACCAATGGCTTTGCGTTTCAATTCTGGATCAGTCAAACCACTTAAAGCGCTGTAGAATTCATTCGAAGCATCCACACCTTTCACATTCAAGCCCAAACCTTTGTAACTTTCCAATACAGAAGCAAACTCGTTTTTGCGCAACAAGCCGTTATCAACGAAGATACAATGCAAGCGATCTCCGATGGCTTTGTGCAACAACATAGCAGCAACAGAAGAATCGACTCCTCCAGATAAACCAAGGATCACTTTATCGTTGCCCAATTTTGCGCGCAATTCTTGCACCGTACTATCCACAAACGAATCAGGTGTCCAATCTTGTTTGCAACCACAAATATCCACGATGTAGTTTTTCAACAAAACAGCGCCTTCCAATGAATGGTACACTTCTGGGTGAAATTGAATTCCGAAAGTAGTTTCCCCTTCGATGGCATAACCAGCCACTTTCACATCGGGTGTGCTGGCAATGATGTTGTAATGCGCAGGCACTTGTTTGATGGTATCACCGTGACTCATCCACACTTGCGAACCGAGGGACATGCCTTTGGTCAATTCGTGTGATGTATCTACGTGTGACAAGTTAGCACGACCGTACTCACGAATGGTAGACGGCAACACTTCACCACCGTAGTTGTGAGCGAGGTATTGTGCACCAAAACACACGCCAAGTAGCGGTAATTTTCCTTTGATTTGATCCAAGTTGGGTTTCGGAGATTCTGGATCACGTGTAGAGAAGGGACTTCCTGAAAGGATGACTCCTTTTACGTTTGCGCCAATCTCAGGCACCTTGTTCCAAGGGTGAATTTCACAATAAACATTCAACTCGCGCACACGACGAGCAATGAGCTGTGTGTACTGAGAACCAAAATCGAGGATAAGTATCATTTCTTGCATGCCTGCAAAGATAAGATGTTCCGTTCAAATGAACGGATTGTTTTGTGAATAATGTTGAAAAATGGAAAAAGCTGGCTTCGAGAGCTTATTGCTGCCTTCGAGTGCCTCAGTCAGCAAAAGATGAGAAAATGCTGCCTTCGAGTGCCTCAGTCAGCAAGCTACTAGAATTT
>JADLGD010000101.1 GCA_020849495.1 Fluviicola sp. | reverse complement strand
GAGCAACCAAACCATCAATTACTACCAAGGATTCGTTCACATCTCCACCACGTACCATCAAACCTGTTTGGTCACCACCGTTTCGTTGAACACCTGGAAGTGTTTGCAATGCACCAGCGATATCTCCGTGTCCACCAGCAGTTGTCACAATGTCAATTGGATTTAAAATTGCAACAGCTCTGTCATTATTTGCTTGCATACTTCCTGCAACGATGACTACATCTTCAATCTTTGTCGATTTATCCACTCGGATTTCTTGAACCAATTCGCCACCAGAAAGGGTCACTTCTTGTGTTTTCTCTTCAATTTCTTCACTTCGAATGACCAATAATTGTTTTCCAGTTAACTTTGATACCAATGTGAATTTACCATCCGCATCTGTTTGAACAGCATCCATTGTACCTTTGATAAACACCGTTGCCAATTCGACTGGTTTCCCATTTTGTGTGAGCACCGTTCCTTTGATTGTTGTTTGCGAAAACAGTGAAAATGAGGTCAATAAAAATATGAAAAGTGAAAGCTTCATGGTTCGTATGTGTTTAGTTGCGTTTTGAGTTGCAAAAGTATGAAAAAGAAGTTGTTTGAAAAGACAACTTTCGAACATCCATAAAGATTTATTATAACTTTAAACCCTATGAAAATCAAAATCATACTTTCACTTTTGGTATTGCTAAGTTCTTGTGTATTGTTTGATAGTCCTGGTACTTTGGGATCTTCAGCTGAACATGAATTTGAATGTCCGTCATCTGAAATTGATTTTGCCTTAGGTCAGTTAGAAGACGTCGACGGATTTGAGGTGAATGGGTCTGATTCCAGTGCTGTAGCTTTGTGGAATGATAATGGATATGATTTTTTAGATTGCAAGTGTATCAATATCAACAAACGTCTTTACATGATTACTTTGGATTCAGATGAAACAACTTCCTCCTCATTAAGTATTCGCGCTTATTACAATCGTAAACAAAAAGAATGGCAAACCGCAAAAGAGTTTAATGCTGTTGAAGATTATGCAGCTGAAAAAGCGATGGAGCAGTTGGTGGATGCTTTGCCATTGTGTGAGTAAAAAATAATTAAAATGAAAACAATACTATCAATTTTACTAATCATTTCATGTTTCGTAGTTACTGGTCAAGATAGTAAAGTCGCAATTGAAATGACTGAATATCATTTTCTTTATAGAGGTTATCCAAACATTATAAAACCTGTAGTATCCAATTGTGATCAATCAAACATTCTTATTTTATGTCCGAATGCAATTATCACAAAACAGGAAGATAGCACTTATGAAGTTTTTTCAAACTCCTATGATAAAACATTAAAAATTTATGTGATAAATAATTCAATAAATGAGTTTGATACTTTGGCAACATACAATTATCAACTATTAAACATGCCTATTCCAAGTCTGTATTGGGGAGCGTGTGCTCAAGGTGGTAAAGCATCATTAAGTGAAGAAAGGATTTTCGCAAAATACGATGCTAGCATACCATTAAACGCAAATTTCCAAGTACTTGAATGGACTTTAACTCATAAAAAAAAGTCGATTTCTGGAGAAGGAAACAAAATTACAAAAGCACAATCTTATCTATGGAAATTAAAAGGTATTCAAGATATTGAGATAAAAGCATTAGTAATTGGTCCGGATGGGAAAAAGCATACTATAACTGGTAAATGGTTTATTGAAGTTCCTAAAACAGCAAAAAACATTTCAACAGAAATCCATCAAAATTGCGGGTAAATTGAAAACTATTCTATTTTTAAACCTTACTTTTCCTTTGCTACTTTTTGTGGCATGCAAAGAGAAGAATGCTCGTTTTGTCAAGAAAAAAGATGCAACTATTTCAACCAACTGTATTTTTGAAAAAGAAGAGTATCTAAAGAACATTGAAGATAGTTGCAACTGCCTAGATGGTCAACAAAATGTGAATAGCTGTTATAGTGAAAGCGCCATTGTATTAGAAAAAATAATGCTCAAAAAATTCAGTGCATTGATAACACACTACAAAAATGAAATTGCGAAAACAGATTTGAACGCTGATGTGATCGAAAGTTATCAATCTGAAATGAAAAACTTAATAGCATCTCAGAAAGCTTAGAATCAATATTCAGAGAAAAACATTGCTTTTTGGTTAGAAGGTGGCGGAACTCTTGCACCAATGTATGCCAGCAAAAATTGGTTGAAAGACCTTTACGAACGCATCCAATTTTTAGAAGAAATAGAAAAGGAAGTATACCAAAACGAATAAATCAATACTCTACTTCTTCTCCACCATCTTCAACAATTCGTTCACCGTTTCATCTTTTGATTGCTCCAAGGTGTCTTCCGGATGGAACGTATAATCAGTCGGTTGACGATCTTTTCTCAAAGTATCAATTTGAATTTGTTCCATTAGTTTGAGATTTTCCTCAATGGCACGATTTGTTTCATCAATTTGTTGTTTGACAGGGTCTTGACAAGCTACAAAAACAAGAGAAAACACCGCTAAAAAAAGAGTTGTGTAGCCCATAAACATTGAATTAAAGGTAAATATGCATCAGCCGCGGCTGATTACCTGACCAACTAAATTTGTAGTTCAACTAATCACATCGTTTCAACTTAATCTTCCGCTAACAAATCGGTCTTTTGTGTATCAAACACACTTCCTCCAATTCGCACCTTGAACCATTCCATAAACAGCTCTAATGTTGGCTTCGGGATCGCTTCTTCATCGTCTACAATGGCCCAACATTCATTCAGGAATATTTTTTTGAAATGTTGCTCAATCAACGGTTCGTATTCCATGAATTCTTCTTCAATCAAATACAAACTTCCTTCTAAGTCATCTGTTTCATCAAAGTCGAAATCTTCGTCGTTCAACTTTGCCCATTCGCAAAATGCTTGTTTGGGTTCAACTAAAATATATCCTCTATTAACTGTTTTCATCGACTTTGCTGATTGGTTTTTCTTCTCCTTTTTCAATGCGCTTCCACACTGTTTTTCCTTTCTTTGGCGCATCTACAATGTAGATCCAAAACTGTTTTTTCTTTTCTTTTTGTAAAATCGCACGTATGTTTTCTTCCTTCAATTTTCCGGTTGATTCTACTAACACGACTTGTTGTGGAGCGACATACACCAAGGTATTGCGTTTGTTGTATTTTGCATTTTGACCTACTTTGTAGGATTTACAAGGAGCACCAAAACAATCCAACCAGTTGTAGAAGGCATTTTTCACGCGTAAACTGTCTTTAAACGAATAGCTTAAAAACACAACACTGTCTTTTTCACTGGTTAAAATCCATTTTTCAGAAACAATTGCACCAAAACGATCCAAGAACAACAAGGTGTCCCAATTTTTCCAAGTTGCATCGGGAAACAAACTATCTCCCAGTGTCAAAAATTCACTAGCTGTTGGTTTTTCACTAGTTTCTTTTTCTTGTTGAGGATCTTTTTCAGGTCCGTTTTTATACTTTTCAGATGTGGGAGCAATGTCATCAAAATTGACACTATCTTCTTCCGAAGAACCACAACTAGCAATGATTGCTAAGCTAAAAACTGCTATTCCAACAAAGAAAACCGATTTAAACCAACTCATGAACTGTTTGTTTTACGTAATCAATGGCTGCTTGGTCAATTCCTAAATGCGTTACCATGCGAATCATTCCAGGACCAAACGCTACCGTCTTGATACCTTTTTCTGCTAAACGTTGGATATAAGCATCACGTTGGTCAGCATTTTTTAAAACGATTACGACAATATTCGTTTCTACACCTAAACAATGATCGACCCATGAACAAGCATTCAGAGCTGTTTCCAATTGTTTCGCATGATCGTGATCAATTGACAAGCGCTGTACATTGTTTTCCAAAGCATACAAACCAGCTGCAGCAAGAAAACCAGCTTGGCGCATTCCTCCTCCCATCGCTTTGCGAACACGACGAGCATGATGGATAAACGCATTTGTTCCCAATAACAAAGAACCAACTGGAGCGCCTAAACCTTTTGATAAACAAATGGAAATGGAATCAAATTGTGCAGCATATGTTTTTGGATCAACGCCATTCACAGCCAATGCATTGAACAAACGAGCGCCGTCTAAATGCAAAGGCAATTGGTGTTGCTCGCAAAGTTGCTTGATGCGTTTGATTTCTTCAAAATCATACACAGCTCCACCACCTCTATTTGCTGTATCTTCCAAAGAAACCAATTGTGTAACTGGAAAATGTACATCATCTGGCATGATCCATTGAGCAACTTCACTTGCAGTGATTCGACCGCGATTGCCACGCAACAAACGAACGGAAGCACCAGAGTTTTTAGCAATTCCACCTCCTTCGTATTTGTAGATGTGTGCATCTTCATGGCAAATCACTTCACCGCCTGGTTTTACGTGAACGTTGATCGCGATTTGATTGGTTTGAGTACCTGATGAACAAAACAAAGCTGCTTCTTTTCCAAAATAGTTTGCTGCAAACTCCTGTAAACGATTCACCGTTGGATCTTCTCCAAACACATCATCACCCACTTCAGCCGCAAACATAGCATCACGCATAGCAGGTGTTGGCATCGTAACCGTATCGGAACGTAAATCAATTGTTGTCATGACGTAAAAATACAATGGAAACAGATACAAAAACAAAAGGCATTCAAAACTTGAACGCCTTTTGCCATCAAACGATTGTTCTCTTGATCGTTTTGGTGGGTTGCTTTATAATTTGATAAATTCAACTCTTCGGTTGTTTGCTTTTCCAACAGCAGTTGTATTTGGATCCGTTGGTTCAGCCTCTCCTTTTCCATCTGTTTCCAAACGGGAAGCATCAATTTTAAAGGTAACAACCAATGCATTTTTGACCGCAGCAGCGCGCTTTTTAGACAATTCTAAATTCGCTTTCTCTTCCCCATCAGCATCTGTATGGCCAACGATTTTCACCTTAACAGTTGGATTTTCTGTTAAAATCGTTGCGATTTCTTTCAATACTCCAACAGATTCTGGTTTAAGTTGATCCGAATTACTATCAAATAAAATTCCTCTTGTTACCAATTTTCCTTCTGTAATCAATTTGCTTCTTGTATCTGGAGCTCCCACCGCATATCGGATATTCCCTAAAAACAAATCTCCCTCAAAAGAATAGTTTGCAAATAACAATTGATAACTGACGCCTTTAAATGCAGCTCTTGGCACATCAAACACTTTATTTTCATCAATGTAAACTCGGTAGCGTGTATTTTGTCGCCAAATTGAAACGTGGTATTTCATATGCATAGGAGCTTCCATTTTCGCTTCATTGCGAAGGAATTCTGTATCCGATTCATCCATTGCCCAAATGGAAGCATAACCTTGATTCAATGTTGGATGGATATCAATTCCAACTTGGGTAGATGAATTGAAATGCTGATCAAAAGTCAAAGGACTGTCCAATTGTTTCACCAAATACAATTTTAGACCTGACATGTTTTCTGAGTAATTTTCAGTAGCAATGACATCAAATTCTAAGGTGAAATTTTCTGGAACTTTTTCCAAACCATCTAAAAGATAGATACCTTGACTGGCTAATTTCAAATACTTATTTGCTTCTCCTTCAATTCGAACGACTTCGCCACTTGAATTGGTGTTGAATTGAACTGGAAAATCACCTATTTCTGTTGAGGCAAAATCTTCGTAAACCAACACTTTTTCACCAGATACAAAATCAAACTTAGAAGTTGCTACAATTCCATCTTGTTTCTTCGCTGAGGCATTCGTTGCAACTTTGTCAGTTTCTGAAACCTGTTCAGTTGTTGAGGTAGCTGCTTCTGCTTCCTTTTTATTGCTCGATTTTTTACCAGCTTGATTGATTTCTTCCTCGGTTTTATCTAAACCTTTGTCAATTTCACTTTCAATCTTATTTTCAGTACGTTGTTTGATTTTCTCCTTCGTTTTTTCAGCTTGTCTTTCCAAAATTGTACCTTGTGAGAAACAAATTCCTGTAATCATACTGCACAAGTACAAAACAATTTTCTTTTTCATGCAATTGGAATTTAGAGATTACTTCTTTGTTAATTTAATTTGGTACACTTGCTTATTTTGCAATTGAACTGTAAGGAAATACAAACCACTTGACAATTGCTCTAACCCACTAATTTCAAGTGTTGATGGATCTTTAATCACGTAAGAACAGTTCATTACTTTACCATCTAAACCTGTTAAATAAATATTATCTGTCAACAACTCCTCTGTATCAATATGGATGGAAATCGTTTCAGAAAACGGATTTGGGAATACTTCTAAATCCAAGAGAGGTTTTTCATCAATTGCAAGTGGATCGGTGTTTTGATTGCAAACAGTGTATAATTCATCCCCTGTAGTTCCATTATCTCCTCGAACAACTAAACAATTATTGACTAAGAAAATCGGTTGAAACACATTCGCTGTAAAGCTAACATCTGTTAATCGCGCCATTTGGTTGGGAACTTCAGTCGTTCTGTAAACACCAGGATTGTTACTATCACCGGATAAGAAATACAAGTAATTGGTTGTTGCTAATAAACTGCTTGGATAATCGGTGAAAACGGCTGGAGAACTTGGTAAACTTGCCGTTCCAGCAGCACTTCCATCAGAGTACCAAATACGATAAAAACCATCATTTGAAGTAGCATCAAAGAACAATTTTCCTTTGAAAATATGAAATTTAGCATCCGAATTAGTTGTTGGTCCACCAGCAGCAGGAGCTTTTACAACAGTGGTTCCAGCAGTAGTTCCGTTTGACTTATACAAGGTATAATTATCATTTGGATGATAAGCTGAAAAATAGAGCATTCCATTGTGTACAATCAAGCCACTTGGAGCACCATCACCTGCTGCAATGTCTTTCACCAATACAGTTCCATTAGCTGTACCATCTGTTTTCCATAACTCTCTACCATCTACTGTTCGATATGCTGAAAAATACACCTCATTGTTGTATGTACAGAAAAATGCAGGATTACTACCCATATTTGGAATGGAAGGAACTGTAGGATCAATATTTGCGACCATCGTTGTTCCAGCTTCAGTACCATCCGACTTCCATAATTCAGCTCCATTTACAGGTTCAGCTGCTCCGAAATAAATAAATCCATTTAACTGAGTAAAATACTGTTTTCCATTGGTTAACAATAGACACGATTCTATCCCAGGATTGATGTCTTTCACCAAATAGGTTCCAGCACCCGTTCCATCTGTTCGCCACAATTCAAAACCTGTCACACCATCATTTCCAATGAAATACAAGACATCATTCATGATGATTGTCATTGGATAGGTTATGAAAAAATCAGTTCCTTGATGGAAATCTGAAACCAATGTCCCTGCTCCAGGTGTTCCATTTGTTTTATACAATTTGAAGCTTTCTCCACCCAAAAAGTCACCAGCAATGTAATAGATTTCATCATTCATGATTCCAAGAATCATCGAAAGCATTAGGTTGGAACCTCCTTCTAACAAAACGGTGTTTGATGATGTGCCATCGGATTTGTACAAACGATTACCTAAACCATCAGGATTTGCCAGAAAAAACAAATCATTTCCTCTTTGGAATGCGTTGTCTAAAACAGGTTCACTTCCATCCATTCCTGGACGTAAGTCAGTCACTAAATTTTGAGCTTGAAGTGTTGATGTGCTTACTAGCAAAAGCAACAATAAAATTCTTTTTTTCATCTGAGAACAATTTTGATACAAAGTTCTGTTGAACTACTTTCAAAATTGTTAGGGTTTTTCCTTTAAAAAGGCATAGGGTTTTCCCTAAAACGCATTGTTTCCATCGTAAAACCCAAGTAAAATTGCTTTCTTCACTAGACCTGATACATTTTTAACATCAAATTTTGAAAACAAACTACTTCTATAATGCTCCACTGTTTTTTCTGAAACAAATAATACTTCTGCTATTTCCTTGGTTGATTTTTCATCCAAGATCCCTTTCAACACACTTTTTTCGCGTTCTGAAAGTAAAATTTCATCCGATTGAACCGACTTTCTAACCAAAACGGATTGTACTTCTGGACTTAGATAAGTATTTCCATTTTGGATGCTTTCAATAGCCTCTAAAATCAAATTTGTTGGTTCATTTTTGATAACATAACCAGAAACATTCGTAGCTAAAACAGATTGAATGGAAGCCAAATCATCTAAACTAGAAAGAGCTAAAATGCGAACATCAGGGAATTCTTCTCGAATAGTTGGTATGATTGTTCGCGCATCAATTTTTCCAAATCGGATATCTTGAATAAGCACATCAATGGACTGTGAACGTAAAATGCTAAACAATTCTATATCATTTCTTGCATGATTAACGGCATAGCCCTTTGCTTCTAGTAAAGCTCTTAATCCTTCAACGATAAGAGAATGATCTTCTGCAATTACAATGGTCATTTTCGTACTTATTATTTTATTCGAATATCAATTTTAAATCCTCCTAAAGGATTTTGAGGAAAAGTCAAAGTACCATTCAATGCTGCTACCCGCAGACGGATAGATTGCCAGCCATTTCCTTGTTGAATCGCTAGATCACTCACACCTTTTCCATTATCACTGTATTGAATCAATAATTCATCGTTTTCTTCGGTGATTAACAATTCACATTCTGTAGCTTCTGCATGTTTCAAGGTGTTTTGTACCAATTCTTGTAAGATCCGATACAACACCATCCCTTTTTGATTATTCAGTCGCTGCTCTGTATAATCTGGTAAAAAGTAAAATTGGAATTGGGTTGATTGTACAGTATCTATAACACGTTGAAAAGCTGTATTCCAACCCTCAGATTGCAAATTAAAAGGGAGAATGTTTTTAGAAACCAATCGTACTTCATTGCGTATTTGTTGAATTTGCTCTGAAATCATTGTTACATCAGGAGCAGTAGCCGTTTGTTGAATTTTCAAAGCTAAACCGGTCAAACTACTTGCAATGCCATCGTGTATATCTGCTGCAATCCGTTCTCTTTCACGTTGCTCTCCTTCTATGAACGCATCATTCTCTTTTGAAATGGTTTCCATTTTCAATTGTAGTAAGCGACTTTCATTCCGTTTACGAATCCAAAAAATCAGAGCAATAAGACTACTTAACACAAATAAAAGTGCCACAATCCAAAGAATGGCTCTTGAAAGCTCTAAGTCTTTCTGTGAAAGTGCGCGTTCTTTTTTCTCTGTCTCATACTTTGTTAACAATTCTTGTATCGCTTTTTTGTTTTCAATAGAATTGTAAGATCGAAATGCTTGATTCGCTTGATTCAAATAACTGTATGCTTTGGAATCGTTTCCAATTGCATGGTAGGCAATCGACAATTGCTGAAAAATGGTGTAGTCGGCATTTTTTTGTCCCAACATTCTAGACAACTCAAGGGCTTTTTCACCTTGTAAAATTGCTTCATTGTATTGTTTTTGAGCTATCGCAACTGTCAACAATCCAATTCTCCCAAATGATTCATATTGAACAAGACGAAGTTGTTGGGTCATGGAAACCACTTGCTCATATTCCGTTTTTGCTTTTTGCCATTTATTTTGTTGAGCATAAACATCACCCAAGGCATATTTTCCTAGAATAATAGCAAGTGGATTTCGAAATTGTTCACCAGCAGAAACGGCTAATTTCGCATGATTCAACGCACTTGAAAAGCGTTTCGTTTTTGCTTCTGAAATGGATAAAATGGCTGCAATTTGCGGATAATACGAGGTGTCTTTTAGTTGATAAACTGTTGCAAATGAAGTGTTCGCATAAGTATAAGCAGATTCAAAATCATTCAAATTGAAAAACACATTTGCGATATTGTTTTTAACGTAAGCGGCCTCTCTTTCCATCTTTAAACCATCGTAGATTCTAAGAGCTTGCTGATAAAAACTAATTGCTTGCTGAAATTCACGTTCTGAAGCTAAAACACTTCCTTTCAAACTTATAAAAGTTGCTTCGTAGGCTTTATTTCCTTTGAATTTTGAAAGTGCTTGTTGAATGATTTGTTTTGCTTGTTTGAAATTTCCTCGACGTAACTCAAATTTCACTTTGAGGGCCAAAACATCTGATAAAACAGAAGGTTTTGATTGATTATTCAGTTCAATTTGTTTGACTTGAGAAAGAAATGTCGAGCTTCGCTCAGGAACTAACAGTGCACTATCCAATAAGCGTGCAACTCGAAGCGAATCATTTTGCGACCAAGCTGAAAGTGCTATGAAAAAACAAATAATTGTGTGGTATGCTTTTGACATGTCACAAAAATAAAAAAACACACTTCAACTGTGCGTTATTAAAGTTTTAAAACACAAAAAAACCACCCAACCGAAAACGGAAAGATGGTTTGTATCTTAATCGGAACCTCCGAGCGATTAACGCTTGTGGAATGGTTCGTCAGAAACTGTCAATTTCTTACGTCCTTTACGACGACGCGCAGCTAAAACTTTACGTCCATTCTTTGTCGCCATGCGGCTACGGAAACCGTGCTTGTTTCTTCTCTTTCTTACAGACGGTTGAAACGTTCTTTTCATGATCTATTTCTTTAATCGAATTTTCAAATGAGCTGTTGATTTCAAGCATTTTTAGTCGTGCTATTATCAGACAGGGGTGCAAAGATAGGCACATTTTCCAATTATTCAACAATTCTTGCAAAATAATCCAAAAAAAATGTCACAAAAGCCCTAGGGACTGTTACTTTTGCAAAACAAATTTACAATTATGTTGCGACCTAAGCAGGCAAAAAAAGAAAAGATTCAATTAACTCGCGACAGTTACACGAAAGCACGCAAATTGTTTTCTTACATGAAACCCTACCGTTTACAATACGGTATTGGTTGGGTGTTTCTTGTGTTTTCTACTTCCATTGGACTCATCTTCCCTATTCTCTTAGGACAATTGTTAGGAACAGGAAATGGCACTTCGACCTCTATGTCAGAAGCTGTGAAGGCAATTGATTTAACCAACATCAATACAGTTGCTTTTGCCTTGTTCATCATGTTTGGAGCACAAGCGGTTTTTAGTTACTTCAGAGTTGTATTATTCACGAACGTTACTGAAAATACACTTCGCGACTTAAGATCGGATGTCTTCAATAAGTTGCTTCATTTACCAATGGATTTTTACAATCGCAATACGGTTGGTGAATTAACAAGCAGATTAGGTTCAGACATTACCCAAATACAAGAAACTCTTCGTACAACAGTTGCTGAGTTCTTCAGACAAATCGTGATGGTAATTGGTGGAATTTTGATTCTTACCTTCATTTCGTGGAAATTAGCCTTGATCATGTTGGCAACGGTACCAGTAATTGCTATCATCGCCGTTTTCTTTGGACGATTCATCCGTCGTTTATCGAAAGAAGCCCAAGATCAAACAGCAGCAGCTAATGGCACAGCAGAAGAAGCATTAACTGGAATTGGTAACATCAAAGCATTTACCAACGAGTTGATCAGTTTAAAACGCTTTACGACTGCTATCAATGAAATCAAACGTTTAAACATTAAAAGTGGTTTGTGGCGTGGATTGTTTGTTTCCTTTATCGTTTTTGCCATGTTTGGAGCTATAGTCTTTATCATTTGGCAAGGTTTATTGATGACAGAAGGGCCAAATCCAAGTTTAGCGAAAGGCGATTTGTATTCGTTTTTGATGGTCACCTTATTAATGGCTGCAAGTATTGGTTCATTACCTGATTTTTACGCGAGCATTCAAAAAACCATTGGTGCAACTGAAAAATTAATGTTGTTGATTGACGAAGTAAGCGAACAAGATATTTTCACTGGTCAATTGAAACCAGTAATATCAGGAAGTTTGCGTTTTGAAGATGTTCGTTTTTCCTATCCACAACGAAAAGACATCGAAGTATTGAAAGGCATTTCATTTGACATTGGATCGAATCAAACTTTGGCTTTGGTTGGTACATCTGGTGGAGGAAAATCGACGATTGCTTCTTTGGTATTGAACTACTACCCTCTTTCAGGTGGAAAATTGTACTTTGATGGAATTGACAGCAGTGAAATCGATCTAAAACATTTGCGTGAACACATTGCAGTTGTACCTCAAGACGTCATCTTATTTGCAGGTACCATTCAAGAAAACATTGCATTTGGTAGAGAAAATGCCACTGTTGAAGAAATTCAAGAAGCAGCAAAACAAGCCAATGCATGGGAATTCATTCAAAGTTTCCCGGATGGCATGCAAACGCAAGTGGGCGATCGAGGCATTCAACTTTCAGGTGGACAAAAACAACGCATTGCGATCGCTAGAGCAATTTTGAAGAATCCAACAATACTAATTTTGGACGAAGCGACTTCGGCTTTGGATTCAGAATCAGAACGCGTGGTTCAAGATGCTTTGGATCATTTAATGAAAGGACGAACATCGATTGTCATTGCACACCGCTTGAGTACCATTCGCAATGCAGACCGCATTTTGGTCTTGAATCAAGGAACTGTTGCTGAATCAGGAAATCACGAAGAATTGATGCAATTAAATGGAATTTATGCGGATTTAGTCAGCATGCAAATGACACGTTAAACTTATTTTTCGCTTTCAAATACCCAATAGCATTCATAATAAGCTGATTCGTTCAAAAACGGTGCGTAAACATACACTCCTCCATTGTAACCTGTAGGCGACCAATAATGTCTTTCTCCTGATATCGTTATTCGAGTTCCTTTGTATTCATTTGGTTTACCACCACCAAATCCTTTGTAATAAGCATCGTGAATATCTCTCATTGAATAAAATAGTTCATCATCTGACTCACTAATGAAATTTTGAAGTTTGACGACTTGACCTGAGCTTTTAATGGTCATATCACTATTGAAATCTGAAAATTTCCCTTTTATAAATTGAATAGTCGCGTAGTCAACTAATGTTGTATCCCAATAAGGAATTACATCATTCTCATTTTGGAAAAGCGAAATCTTTAGTTCAGCAACATTCCATGGATCTTTCCTAACCAAAGTTTTGTAGAGCCTTCTTGGCTTACTAGTAAACACTTGACAACTATTCAACGCAAAAGTCAAAAGTAAAATTCCAAATAAGTAACGTTTCATATCCGCTTTTTTTTTACAAATTAACTGATTCATTCAATCAAAAGACTAAGTATTTTTACGTAATCCTACTATTTTAAAACGATTCTATTTACTAACATAAGCTTAACATCTATTTCTTTTGTTTTGGGACTTAAACTGTGTAAATTTGCACCATGTTTTTACTGACATCCTTGAAGCAACATTTTGCCGAAACCAGTAAATACAATTTGTTATCAATCGTTTACTAATGCGTTCTAGCTTTGTATTCGCACTTTTAGGTTGTTTTTTTGGTGTAACTGCTTACTCCCAACAACTACTCATCAATGAAGTTTCTCAAGGACCTAGCGGTGCGAAAGAATACGTAGAATTCATTGTTGCAGGAAATCCAACATGCACAACCCCTGTTCCTTGTTTAGACATGCGTGGGATTGTCATCGATGATAACAATGGTTATTTCGCACCAGGTTCAGGAACTGGGATTGCAACAGGAGCAGTTCGTTTTAGTTCTGCTGCTTTTTGGAGCTGTATTCCTCAAGGAACCTTGATTGTCATCTACAACAATGGCGATTTAAATCCAGCTTTACCACCACAAGATGCAAGTATGAGTGATGGAAATTGTCGCTTAATTCTACCTGTAAACTCTAATTTATTAGAAGCAACAGCAGTTGGTCCTACAAGTGCAGACGGCTCTTATCCACCATCCATTGATTGGACAGCTGGAAGTGGAACCTGGAGTATGCTGGGTATGGCGAATGCAAATGACTCGTTTCAAATTAGAAGCTCTATCACTGATGCAACTCCCAATCATTCTGTTAGCTGGGGAAATAACTCCACGAACACGCAATTGTATTTCACATCTGCAACTGGATTGGTTTTTTCATTTACCAATCAATCCGACGATAATTTTTTATTACAAGCAAATTGGGTTGCTGGAACAACGGGAACTGGTGATGAAACTCCTGGTGCTGCAAATAGCTCAGAAAATGCTAGTTGGATTGGTGGAATGAATCCACAGTGTGGTGTTGTAACAGGATTACAAGCGACATTAACTTCAACAAACCCTTCATGTTCAGGTGCTTGTACAGGAACCATTCAAACAACTGTTTCTGGAGGTGTTTCTCCTTACACATACCTTTGGTCGAATGGTGCTACAACCGCAAATCTATCGAATCTTTGCGCAGGGACTTATACTGTTGATATTACTGATGCTGGTGGATGTACATTTACTGACCAAGTGACACTTACAAATGGATCTGGAATCAACGTTCAAGGATTACAATCCAACGAAAGCTGCTTGAATGGTTGTGATGGCGAAATATTTACAAGCGTTAGTGGAGGTGTTGGACCATTTACTTATGCATGGTCGAATGGTTTTAACGGACCAACAAACAGTGATTTGTGTGCAGGGAATTATACGTTGACCGTTACCGATGCAAATGGTTGTACAGGTACATTGAATACTACGATTGATGCAGGTTCTCCTGTAACTCCTCCTGATGCTCAAAATGCTGGACCTTTTTCTACCAGTGATGCTGCTTTTCAATTGCAAGCGACGCCAAGTGGAGGTACGTGGGTTGGCAATTGTGGTACATGCGTGAGTTCTAACGGTCTTTTCAATCCTCAAAGTGTCACACCAGGAAATTATACTTTTTGCTATACCATTGGTAGTGGTGGTTGTACAGCGAATGACTGTATCAATGTGGTTGTTAACTTGGGATGTGCTGGTGACACAACTACAACGAACGAAACGAAATGTCCAGAAAACAGTGTTGTTCACAATGGACAAACATTTACGAATCCTGGCACTTATTATTTCCCTTTTACAGATGTAAATGGCTGTGACAGTACGGAAGTTTTTGAGTTGACAAACTTTAATGTACAAAACCTTTCCCAAACAGTGAATTTGTGTGAAGGCGATTCAGTTCAAGTTTTTGGTACTTGGGTTTATTTCCCTGATTTATTTGAGCAACAAGAAATCGATGCAAACAGTTGTGAATTCACCCGAACAATCATTGTTGTTGGTGAAGATTGCTCTACTATTGATTACAACGTTTTTGTTCCAAATACCTTTACTCCAAATGGCGATATGGTCAACGACACCTTTGAAATCATTGTATCTGGCGGATTATTGGAAGAAGGATACATTTTCAATCGTTGGGGAGAAGTCATCAAGTCTTTTGCTTGGGATGATTTAACGTGGGATGGTAAAACTAAACAAGGTTTACCAGTTGTAGAAGGAGTTTATACTTACATCATTTATACAGCACCTGCAAACGGCAACCGAGAACAAAAGCATGGATTTGTAACAGTGATTCGTTAATTCAAGATTATTTTCAACGAATTCATTTTCACACTTCAAAATTTGGTATTTTCGGTGCAATAACCGAAAGTTACTATGCGCTCAAAAAAATTTACCCTTCTTTATTTTGTGATTGCCTTAACAGTAGGAATCATAGCTGCTTGTTCAGGAGAAGAATCTGCTTCAACAAACAACGATAAAGTAATCCCTGATGTCATCGCTGAAGTGGGAGAAGATACAACAGCTCGTGAAAAAGGCTTTTTCGATCGAAAAAAGAATCCTTATTCATCTGCCAATAAAAATGCGTTCTTATCGCTAAAAAAGAAAGTGAAAAACATCAAGTTTTTTGCTCCAACTAGTAGCGGGACCTTTTTCATGGCAAGTTCCAAAGTAGCTATTTTTAAAGAGGATAAAAACTACAATTCTTATTACGATCCAAAAGTAAAATTTGCATTGTATGATGCAAAAGGAAATGTATTACTTCCGTTGGAATACGAACAAATCAGTAATCCAGGTTTCATTGCTGACGATTACATGGAAGTAAAAAAAGACGGGAAATATGGTCTTTACAATTACGTTTCTAATAAATTAATTGAACCAAGCTTTGAAGTGATTTTTCCGAGTAAAATAGTTGAGTATGTCGCTATCGGAAGAAAAAACGGTCAGTTATATAAAATCTATGCTGACGGAACTGAAAAAGCGTTTAAAAAAGAGCAAGTAGCACCTAATTACATTAAACTTCTGAGTGATTTTCGCATGAACTACGAAAGTGATTACTTTGGATTGTGGTACCATGTAGAAGGATTTGATTATGCTGAAGTAGATTATTTAGTGGAAGATCGTTCTGGAATGATAACACCTCCATCCTACATCGTCCAAATGGATTTGATTCCCAATTTGGTTCAATACATTTTGACAGAAGCAGATTCGATGGATTTAAAACCAGTACATACGCAAAAACGTTCAGATGACACCTGGTCTTTTATCTCTGAATTGTATACCTACTCTGCAGATGCACGAGGCTATGAGAATACAATCAGTCGTTTAAACACAACAGACAAACTCAATCGCAAAAAAGGATCGGTTATACTTTTCGAAAACGACAATTATTCTCAGTATGGATCTGGATCTATTTATCCTCCAAAAGCAACTTTCGTCAATGACAGTATCGTTGAAGTACGAAATGTTGTAGAGTTAGAAAACAGCACTGCTTTACCTTATTTAGCAATGACCAAATATGAATACTATTCAATTAGTAGAACCGGTGAAATCACACAACTATCAAAAGGCTTGTTTCCAATGACCGCTGCAATCGAACTAGCGCGTTACCATTTCAAAGGCGAATTTGCTCGCTTGTTAACAGACGAAGAAGCACGAACAGCTCCAATTTATGAAGAAGGCATGGATGGTGTTCCCATGTATGTGTATTACGACCATTTAACGATCGATGATCTAATTTACATGCGTAATGAAATCTATGCAAGACATGGCTTGAAATTCAAAGATCAAAAATGGATCGATACCTTTAAACAATTTAAATGGTACAAAGGCACAAAGAAAAATGTGGATGCCTTGTTGACTCCAATTGAAAAGAAAAACATTTTGTTCATCAAAAATTTAGAACGCGAATTGAAAGGAAAGCCAGCTTCATTCTTTAAACCAACTTACAATTATTACGTTGCAGCTGGCTAGAATTGGTTTATTTCTATTGATCCAAGTTTTCAATGCCGGTATTTTTTACGTAGCATTGAATTACATCACGGTTGATTTCACAGAAAGCTATCTGATTGGAAAAGCACACTTGGTCAATCAACCAGTTTTCATGTATTCATTGCTGATTCATGGAATGAGTGCACCTTTTGCTCTATTATTTGTGAGTAGCTTGGTTTTACTTCGCATCGATAAAAAACACCTTTCACTTCACCGAATGATTGGAAAAATTGGGCTTGTGCTTTGTTTCTTCCTCGTTGTACCTTCTGGAATAGGCTTAAGTTTTTATGCAATGGGCGGTCCTATTGGCAAATTCTTGTTCATCAGTTTGTCTTTTTACACAGGATATGCTGTGATTTCAGGTTACCAAACAATAAAAGCAGGAAACATTCAAAAACACCAACATTGGATGAATGAATTGCTCATTTTATTGAGTTCAGCTATCATTTTGCGTTTGCTAATTACCGTGTTTTCGCTAGCATTGGATTGGAAAGGAGACACGATGTACAACACAGCTGCTTTCTTGAGTTGGATCCCTTGGATTTTATTCGTCAAATTCCTGAATTTCCGATCCATTAAGAAAATTAGACATTAAAATGCAACGAATCTGTTCAATTTTCGTTTTCTTTACATACACACAACACATACTACATGCGAAACAAACTACTTTTTTACGTATTTCTTGTATTATCCATTTTTACAGCACAAGAAAGTAAAGCTTCTCACATCATTGGAGGCGAAATCTATTACGATTCCCTTGGTAATAATACATATAAAATCACATTCGAAATTTACAGAGACTGTAACAGTTTTACAGATTATGACAATCCTCTTCAGTACACTATATTCAATGCAAATGGTTCAATTTTCGATACTATTAGCGTTTACATTTTTAGTCGAAATATACTTCCAATTATTTACGATGATCCGTGTGTAACACCACCAAATGACATATGTGTGGAACGAGCAATTTATATAGATACTGTTACTTTACCTTTCAATCCAAATGGGTATTATATTACTTATCAACGTTGCTGTTGGACGAGTGTCATCGATAACATTGTAGATCCTGCAAATAATGGAATCACCTTAACAACATCAATACCAGGTTCATCCTTGGTTCCTGTCCACAATCAAGGAGCTCGATTTAACAATTATCCTCCATTGGTTTTGTGTTCCAACAATACCTTGAATTTTGACCACAGTGCAACAGATCCCGATGGTGATTCCCTGGTTTATTCACTCGTGGACCCACTCTTAGGTGGAAGTTCGGTGAATGTCGTCCCCGATCCTGAAACTACCGCCCCCTATACGCCCGTCAGTTGGAACCCCACTTTTTCAACCACTCAACCATTTGGTTCAGGTTCCACAGTAACCATCAACCCCAATACTGGTATGATGAGCTTTACGCCCAATCTAATCGGTAGTTATGTAGCCGGAGTTGAAGTGAAAGAATATCGGAATGGCATCCTCATTAATTCCAAAATCAGAACCTTTGGTTATCGCGTTGTTGGTTGTCAAGTACAATTACCAATTGAAGTGGATATCACTGGTCCTAGTCAGCTAATTGAAGATTGTGGATTTGCTGGTTTCATTGTTACTCGCGATGATACAACAACCAATTTAACTTTACAAGTATTATTGAGTGGAACTGCAGTAAACGGAGAAGACTATCCTTTCATCAATGATACACTTATCATTCCAACAGGTGTTTTTTCTGATACCATCGGCATTTCTGCATTTTACGATAGCATCACAGAAGGAACTGAAACCGTTTTTTTCAACATCATCATTCCTGATCCTTGCGATGGTACTTTCGATACCACTTCCATTTCATTGAATATCGTAGATTATATTCCAATGACTATTGAATCACTCGATTCGGTCAATGTTTGTGCAGAAATTGGAGAAGGAGCTAACCTTTGGTGCTCAGTAGAAAATGGGGTTCCCTCCTATTCGTACGATTGGGAACCAGGTGCTTTTCCAAACAACGATACCGTTTATGCAGCGCCAACAATTTTAGAACCCAATCAAAATGTGTTTTTTGTAACAGCTAGCGATCAATGTGGAAAAGCCATTACTTCGTTGCCGATTTTTGTTTACAACCAATGTCCATTAATTGTACCCAATGTAATGACCATCAACGGCGACAATGTCAACGATGCCTTAATCATTACCAATTGGGAAGACTATGACAAAGTCTCACTCACAATCATGAATCGTTGGGGGAACATTGTCTATGAAAACAGTGATTACAAAAACGACTGGAAAGGCCTTGATAAATCAGGTGCTCAATTAAGTGAAGGCGTTTATTTTTACACGGTGACACCAACAAGCATCAAATACGAATACGATGACGTGAAGAAAACACTTTATACCCTTCACGGTTTCATTCACATTTTCAACAAATAAAAAAGAGGCTTCGGCCTCTTTTTTGTTTCAATCTCTTTTCCAATCAAACTTTTGTTGTTCAAAAGGAAACAGATCATACAATTCACCTGAATAGTAAAACTGATAGCCAATTGCACCAAACGAATAAGGTTTTTCATGAATTAATATTGTTGAACCTCCCACTCTTGGTTTTGCTTTCGGTTTTGATTGTGGAAAACCAACATTGAACAAAGTCGTTAAAATTTCAGGACGTTTATCGATTGGATAACCCGCTTTTTCCCATTGTACTTTGACTTGTTTCAAGAAAATTGCTGCATACAAGTAAGAATAATAATGATTGCGGTAATCAACCAAGCGATCGATGCGTTCTACGCGAATCGCAGCGGTATCAGTTGCTTTAAAATCCAATAAGGTTTCGTATTGTTTACCTAAGTAAAATTCACATGCTGGATCTTTGAGGTTTTTCTCAATGTTCATCGCTGTCAATTCCTTGATTCCTGTTACACCAAAACTAAAATGACTTTCAACAGACAACACTTTCAATGGACCGATGTAGGTTTTGTATATTTCTCTGTTCGAATTGAACAAGCGGATTTGCTCACCAACTAAACAGGCCACGATTAACCGTGCTTCCACCCCTGTTTGATTGGCAGCACTATCAATCAAGTGTTTGTCTTTTGCGACTGCTGCTTTAAAATCTTGCCATTCAGAAATATTCATCCAATCAAACACACTTAATCCACTCACACGTTTGTTTTGAGCCACTTTTTTTCGCAGTTTACGAACCTCTGCTTGGTAATCTTGATCGTTTTTCAATTGTAAATCAACCGCATCCAACATGCGTAAAATTTCCACTTCACTTCCACCTTTTTGCATGGCAGCTAAAATGAATTGAGCATTCTTTGGATAAAATTCGTTCAGCAAAATAATGCGATTCAAAGCTTCGTATTGTTGTTTGACCACTTTCACACTATCAATCTTGAAATCTTGATTGTATTTGTCGTGAATTTCTTGAAAATAACGGTTATTGACATCCACTTGTCCTGCTTCATCTGTCCAACGCATTGTAATTGCTAAATAGGATACAGTTAGAAAGAAACCAATGGCAGCAAACACAAAAGTTAGGGTAAAGAATGGGATTTTAAACCAACGACTTTTAAAGAAACGTTTCACTTAAATAATTTTGAGCGACAAAAGTAATAGCAAATCACGGAATGCAAGCATTTTCTATGCTTTCAAAATTAAAAACTTACTTTTGTCACATGGAAACCAATTACGTTTTTTACAAACTGCGCAAAATCTTCGGATACAACGAAGAGCAATTAATGGATTTATTTAAATCTGTAGATTATATTGTTTCGCCTATAGATATGTTTGCATGGATGAAACAAGACATTTACCCTGGATTCAAAGAAATGCCAGATGAAGCACTTGCAGCCTTGTTGAATGCCTTTATCATTGAGAAACGCGGTAAAAAAGACGATCAAATTCCAGTTCCTGAAACAAAATTGAACAACAACATCATTTTTAGAAAGTTCCGAATTGCTTTAGCACTAAAGGACGAAGATATTGTTAACCTTCTTGCTTCAGTTGACATGCGCATTGGTAAAGCTGAGTTGAATGCTTTTTTCAGAGATTCGAAGCATCCACATTACCGCATTTGTGGCGATCAGTTTTTGAGAAATTTCTTAAGAGGTCTTCAAAAAAAACACATTGTATAAGGATAACTGAACATTTGTTTTGTGATGCATTTCTGAAATGTTAAAAAGTTGTAGTATAGATTCGTTTTTAATACTTTAGAAAAAAAATCAACATGAAACAGGCCTTATTTTTACTACTAATCGCAGCTCCTTTATTCTTTTCTTGTAAAAAGAAAAATGAAACAAAATCAACTTCTGGCACCTATACCTTTTCTTTGAAAAAAGATGGCGTTCCATTCACATCTAATAACGTTTATGTTACTTTAGCTGATGAGAATACCATTTATTTTGAATCCTATAACTCTCTTACTCAACAATTACAGTATAACTCGTATGCTGGTGTCATTCGAAGAGATGTATTACCTGGGACTTATCAAATAATTGATGGCGAATCTGAAGAATTCTCCTTGTATCATTTGGATATTGATTCCATTTATTATGGTCCTGGAAACGGAACATTTACAGTCATTTCAAACGACACCATCAATAAAATCATTCAAGCTACTTTCGAACTTGATTTGTACAATGATGGTGTGGATATTTACCCTTTAATAACAGAAGGCGAACTCACATTTCATTATGAATAACATACTGTTTTATTGAGACTTAACCTCTTGATTTAAAGAACTTTTGAACTTTTGAAAGCTATTGATTGAGAAATAAATCAAACTCAAAAACAAACCCATAAAAATAGTGAATCCCCATGTTCTAGGATGATCCATTGGGTGTGAAAAACGATCAAACACTTGTGCTAATAACGAACCTGGATGATTCAATAAATCCCAACTATTGAAGCGTAAATACCTTCCTAAATAAATACCAAAACTGGAAAGAAAAATCAAACCAATGACCCCAATTTGTCGCCAACGACTTGATACAAAAAGTTGCAATTTTTGTTCAATGATCATCAAGCTGTAAAAACCAGCTAGCAAACCAGTCCAAGCATAAAGCAAAATCAACACTAGATCAAACCATATTGGCATTGTTGAATGATTGCTTAAATGAAATAAATCGGTCAAAATGTAGGGCGCATTCGGAAAAAACAACAACCAACAAAATGCGATCATTGAAAAAGTGAAACTATTTTTTGAACGTTCAAAGAAGGGCAACTGAACAATAAGCAATGGAACAAAAGCCAAAAACAAATTCCACACTAAAAACAAGTAATGGACACTTTCAGAATACACAACTCTAAAAATGGAAAGACTGAAACAGGCAATTACAAGTACCAATAACAATTGGTTGATGGGGCGTTTCAATAAATTAAGCATAGTAAAGATGAATGAATTTTGGAATAAAAATCAGCAATCCGCCAGTGAATGCAGCAATAGCTGTTATCAAAACTGCTCCAGCAGAAAGGTCTTTGATTTTCTTGATACTGGGATGTTTTTCTGGTTGTATGTAATCACAAAGAACCTCGAGTGCCGTATTGAATAATTCAGAAGCCAGAACAATTGCAATAGCCAGAACAATAAACAGCCATTCAGCAACTGTAATTTTAAAATAGAATCCCAAACTCACAGCTAAAAGAGCAGCAAATAGATGGATCATGTAATTGGGCTCTTCTTTGGAGGCAATCCGCCAACCAGAAAATGCATGTGTAAAGCTTTTAAGGCGTTTTTTCATTGAGTTCGTTTAGAAGCAACCTCTAAACTACATGAATCAAACAATATTGTGGTTTTGTATTTTTTTGTGAAAATTCAATCGGTTAAAACAAGCGAATAATGCGTACTTCTCCCTCCCGAATCATTTTTCTTTAATACCTTTTTTCGCAACAGATCATTGAGGTCTCTTAGTGCAGTATCTTGTGAACATTTACACATTTTCGCCCATTTTGTAGAAGTCAAATTCCCTTCAAATTCATCCAATAAACGGTTGACTACTTTTAATTGACGGTCATTCAAAAGTGTTTGACTGTGCGTTTTCCAAAAGGCAGCCTTTTGCAAAGTATGATTCAGTATTTCGTTAGTTGATTTTACGGCGACATGAAAACAATTCAAGAACCACAACAGCCAATTGGTGAGATCCATATCCCCTTTTTGACATTTCTCAAGTAATTCATAATATGCTTTTCGTTCTTTCAACAATTGTGCTGAAAGACTGTAAAACTGCTGTGTGCTTTTATCTGAACGGGCCAAAAGCAAATCGGTCAATACACGAGCTATACGACCATTTCCATCTTCAAAAGGATGCAATGTCAGAAACCAAAAATGAGCTACACCAGCTTTTAGTACCAAATCCAATCCTTGATCTTCGTTGAACCATTCTAGAAAAGCTTCCATTTCAGTGGGTAATAAATCTGAATGAGGCGCTTGAAAATGAACCCGTTCTTTACCAAGTGCACCCGAAACAACTTGCATGGGACCTGTTGAATCGACTCTATATTGACCAACTGTTATTTGATACATGCCGCTATAACCTGTTGGAAACAATGCTGCATGCCAAGCAAAAAGGCGTTCTTTCGTAAGTGGTTCATGAAAATTGGTCAATGCATCGTAAACCATTTCTACTACTCCATCCACATGTTTTCCCGCTTGAACATTCTGAAATTTATCCAAGCCTAATTTTCTTGCGACTGAAGATCTCACTTCATCCGGTTTGTAAAGTTCCCCTTCTATTTCCGCTGATTTAAGCACTTCCAAAGAAAGCATTTCAAACTGTGCATTTTCACGCATTTCAAAACCGAGAGTTTCCAACTTCCCCATCAGTTTGCCTTGAGCAAAACGCACATCAGCAAGGTACATCAATACCATGTCATTGTCCCACATAAAATGGGGCCAATCGTAATGCTGATAAACATAGGTACTCATAGCTCTGCGAATTTAAAACACTAATCTACGCATTTTTTGCAGGTATAAAAATTATTCTCCGCATTTTTTACGGTTTTTATGTTGCTAATCTCCGCAAAACAAAAAAGGTCGTTTCACGAATGAAACGACCTTTTGATCAAATTATCTTGTCATTTATTCAGCTTTTGCTGCTTCAGTAGCCGGTTTTTCCGGACGTGGCAACAACACTTTGCGAGATAATTTCCATTTTTTCGTTTTTGGATCTTTACCAACGACTTTGAATTTCAACACGTCGCCTTCTTTCACCACATCTTCCATTTTCGCTACTTTCTCCCAAGAGAATTCAGAAACGTGGATCAAACCATCTGTACCAGGTAAAATTTCAACGAAACAACCGAAATCTTTGATTGCTTTCACTTTTCCTTCGTATTCAGCACCTTCCTCAACTGTTGGAGGGAAAGCAATCATACGAATGCGAGAGTTAGCTGCATTCATGTCATCTGCATTGTTAGACATGATTTGAACACGTCCTTCACCTGTTGGCAATTCTTCGATCGTAATCGTTGTATTCGTATCTTTTTGGATACCTTGAATGATTTTTCCTCCAGGTCCGATGATAGCACCAATCATATCATTTGGCACATTGAATGCTTCGATACGAGGTGTTTGTGGTTTGAAATCAGGGTTTGGAGCTGCAATTGTCTCGATGATTTTGTTCAAGATGTGTAAACGACCACCTTTCGCTTGTTCCAATGCTTGGATCAAAACTTCGTATGGTAAACCATCTACTTTGATATCCATTTGACAAGCAGTAATTCCTTTTGAAGTACCAGTTACTTTAAAGTCCATATCCCCCAAGTGATCTTCATCACCTAAGATATCAGACAATACAGCAAATTTACCTTCATCAGCAACCAATCCCATTGCGATACCAGAAACTGGTGCTTTGATTTGAACACCACCGTCCATCAACGCCAATGTTCCAGCACAAACTGTAGCCATTGAAGAAGATCCATTTGATTCTAAAATATCAGAAACCAAACGAATGGTATATGCGTTATCTTCAGGTAAAACTGGTTTCAATGCACGTAAAGCCAAGTTTCCATGACCAATCTCGCGACGAGATGTTCCACGTAATGGTTTTGCTTCACCCGTAGAGAATGGAGGGAAATTGTAATGCAACAAGAACTTCTCAGTTCCATGGAAAGTCACACCATCGATCAACTGCTCATCCATTTTACCACCTAAAGTCAAGGTAGTTAATGATTGTGTTTCTCCACGTGTAAATACTGCAGAACCGTGAACGATTGGTAAGTAATCTACTTCTGCCCAGATAGGACGAATTTCGTCAAACTGGCGACCATCCAAACGTTTTCTTTCATTCAACATCACCCAACGAACTGCTTTTTTCTTTACTTCAGAGAAGTAAGTTGAAACAAATCCGCTAACTTCCGCTAATTCTTCTTCCGTAAAAGCAGCTTTTACTTCCGTTTTGATAGCTTCAAACAATTCAGTACGTTTTGCTTTATTTGCTAAGCCCATACGAGCAACGTCTTTACACTTGTCCATTGCTAAAGCGTAAACTTTCGCTTTTACATCTTCGTTGTGTGTTTCGTGGCAGTATTCGCGTTTTGGATTAGCTGTTGGGATTTCAGCAGCCAAATCCAATTGGAATTGACATTGTTCTTTGATTGCAGCATGAGCAATTTTAATTGCCTCAACCATTTCCAATTCAGAGATTTCTTTGAACTCTCCTTCGATCATGTTCACATCTTTCGCTGTACCTGCAATCATCATATCGATATCAGACAAAGCGATCTCTTCCATTGTTGGGTTTAAGATCCACTCTCCGTTTACACGACCAATACGTACTTCAGACATTGGACCATTGAAAGGAATATTCGATACAGCAATAGCAGCTGATGCAGCCAAACCACACAATGCATCTGGATTATTTACACCATCGTAAGCCAACAATTGAATCATCAACTGCACTTCTGCGTGGTAATCATCTGGAAACAATGGACGCAATGCGCGGTCAACCAAACGCATTACTAATATTTCATTTTCAGACGGACGTGCTTCTCTACGGAAGAAACCTCCTGGGAAACGACCAGCCGCTGAATATTTCTCACGGTAATCTACTGTTAACGGTAGAAAATCTACCCCTTCTTTTGCATCTGGTGCTGCAACAACCGTTGCTAACAACACCGTGTTGCCCATTTGTAACACTACTGAACCATCGGCTTGTTTTGCCAATTTTCCGGTCTCGATGGAAATTTCTTTCCCTCCAGTAACGATGGACTTTTTGATTCCTATTTTCATATTTATAATTTACATTTTAGTTTGAACGTGATGCATCACGTTCCAATCTTTTCGTCCTATGGACGATTTAAACAAAAAAGGGGACGTCGGAATAATCCGTCAAGCCCCCCTTTTATAAAATTTATTCGTTTCGTAACCCGAATAATCGGAATTCGAATTAACGACGTAAACCTAATTCTTTTACCAAAGCACGGTATTTTTCAATATCCTTACGCTTTAAGTAATCTAACAAACTACGACGTTTACCTACTAACAACTGCAATGCACGTTGTGTTCCGTAATCTTTACGGTTCTTTTTCAAATGCTCAGTTAAGTGAGCAATACGAAATGTAAACAAAGCTACTTGCGCTTCTGTTGAACCTGTGTTTGTTTCTGAACCTCCGTGTTTAGCGAAGATTTCTTTCTTTTTTTCTGAATTGATATACATGCCAATATTACTTGAATGATTCTTATGTAGCTATTCCAACTTTTGAAATAACGGCACAAAGATAGGTAAATTTCAATAGGTCACAACAAATACGCACTATTTTTCATGAAAGTACACGTCTCTTTTCCAGTATTTGTTAAACGGAGCAGGAAATGTAACAACAGCAAAATAAGAACTCCAATGTGTAATTTCTTCTTTGTTTTGTGTGTAGCCTACATGCTTCACAGGTTTTTGAATAAGTATTTCCAAGTGATGAGCTGGATCAAACAATCGAATCGCTGGTATTTCTAAACTATCCAACATAAAATGATGATTTCTTGCTGTTGTATCAAGTTGACAATGATAAATCACTGAATGCTTCATTTTCCAATCCAACAACAATTCAACTTCCACTTTAAATAATTGCATTGTATCAGCTTCAATGGTCATTCCTGTTACCAATTGTTTGTTTTTGTATCGATCAACGGCAATATAAAATCGGTGTTCTAAACTTAAATGCTCTAGCTGAGCTTGAGAAAAGCTGTTGTTGCAATAAAAGCAAAATAGTACGAAACAAAAAAAGGAAAAACACTTGTCTCTCCTTTTATTAAATAGTAGTGTAAGCAATATTTTATAAAATCCCATCCGATTCGTAAACACCATTTTTATAGACCCTTACTTTTAGTAAAACACCATCTCTATCATAAATAAAGACTTTACCATCTTGTAATTGTCCGTCTTTAAAGTAACCATCAATCCAAATCTCATTGTCAACGGTGTACAATTTATTGAATCCATTCGGTTGGAACTTCAAACCAGAAGCAACACGTGGATTTCGCACCAAAGGAGGTAAAAAGTAATGTCCTTTTTTAGCACTTTCTTTTTCAAGTGAAATCGTTGCTTCAATTTCACGAACTTCTTTTTCAACAATTGGTTTTTCTTTTAATTGATTCTTAGGTGTACGAACCTCTAAATATTTTGCGTATAATTTATCATAATTCGTGTTCAACCAAGTAAAATCAATCACTTTCGAATCTGATGAAATTGCTTCCAATGATTTTTCAACCCAAAATTGAAATGCATTCTTTTTGATTACTTTTTGTGAAAAGAAAACCTGTCCAGCAACAATCTCTTTGTTATCAAAATTCATCTTGCAAGTAAATACATCGTTAGATGCAGTGACAGATTGTGCAAATTTTACTTTTCGAGGAACAGTACTAGCTTGTTGCAATTCACCTTTCTTGTTGAAACGAAAGAACGCACCTGCAGGACGATTATCAGCGTATTCTCCAATCAATCGTGGAGTTACTCCATCTTCGAAATAATTGATCCAAACACCTTCTTTTCTACCTTTTATGTAAGTTCCTTCTTTCCATTTTGAGGGAGAATTCGCAGCAATTGGCTCATTCTTCTCATTGACTATCCAATAACCAAATCGCTCGCCTTTATTATTGATACGATTCAATGTATCCACAGCAACTGCTTTTGCAAAAAGCTGCGTGGAAAGTAACAAAGTACCAATAAATAAAAAGATAGTGCGAGTCATTGTGTGTAGCAATTTCGATTATGAAGATAGTATTATCATTTAAAATGACCTAAAGCAAACTGAAAAAGGAGCTAAAAAATGAATATTTACCCGTTTTTATCGAACAATTTTTCTTTTTTAGGAATAGTTTACCAACTTTCTATTTCATTTAAGGCTACTTACCACTCCACTAAGATTGCGACAAAAGAATCGTTACTTTCCAGTTCAAATCCATCTTCTTCTTGACAAATAAAAGCATCACCTTGTTGAATAACACATTGGTTTATTGACAGTTGACCAGAATAACACCAAATGAAACGATTGACTTTATTGAATGAATTAAAAGCTAAAATGTTTTGATTGTTCAATAAATGAACTTTTGCATCCAATTTTGAAGCATCAAACATGACGTTAAAGTCAATTAAACGCGCTTCATTTCGTCCTTCGGTTTGCCAATCACCTGAAAACCGACCCAATTCAAACGGCTTCAATTCTTGTTCAATCACACCTGTCAGCAATTGATGTTTCAAGTGAAGCGTGCCACTTAAGGGCAAAATTATGCGTTCAAAACCCGGTACTGAAGTGAATTGTGAAAAGGTGTCACGAATCAAAGCCGAACTAATACGAATTGAGAAATTGCGATCTGGGTAACTAGAAGTTGTAGGTAAAATCAATAGCTCAGTTGTTTGCCCTCCCGACCAATCACTGATTTTAAAGCTATTTTGTTGAAGTAAATGCATAAAAAAAATCCCCAACCGAAGAGGTCAGGGATTTGAACTATTAAGATCTGAATAATTTCAATGAAAGTCCAAGTGTTTTCTTTAATTCGGTTCGATTTACAATGTAATCTAAGAAACCGTGTTCTAAAACAAACTCAGAAGTTTGGAAACCATCTGGTAAATCACGACCGATTGTTTCTTTTACGACACGTGGTCCTGCAAAACCAATTAATGCTTCTGGTTCAGCAATATTGATATCACCTAACATGGCAAATGAAGCGGTAACCCCACCTGTTGTTGGATCCGTCAAGAATGAGATATAAGGCAACTGATGATCAGCTAATTGCCCCAACTTACCAGAAACTTTCGCCATTTGCATCAGTGAAAATCCTGCTTCCATCATACGAGCACCTCCTGATTTGGAAATGATCATGAACGGAGCTTTCAATTCGATTGCTTTATCTATTGCACGTGCAATTTTCTCCCCCATTACAGAACCTAAAGATCCACCTACGAAAGAAAAGTCCATTGCTGCAACAACAAAAGGATGACCATCCAAATCACCATAAGCTGTACGAATAGCATCCGATAAACCTGTTGATTTTTGAGAAGCCTTGATACGATCTGTGTATTTTTTGGTGTCTGTAAACTCTAACGGGTCACCAGACGTTACATTCGGATTGATTTCTGTGTATTTACCATCATCAAACAAAATTTGAAAATACTGCTCAGAACCAATGCGCTCATGATTGGAACAACGGTCACATACATAACAGTTTTTCACCAAATCATCGTGAGTAAACAAGGTTTTACAACGTGAACATTTATTCCACAATCCTTCTGGTGTTTCTTTCTTATCTTTAGTTGAGGTTGTAATCCCCTCTTTATTGCGTTTAAACCAACTCATAATTTTTAGTCTTTTCGATCAATTCAATTATAGTGTACCAACATTATTTAAATCGGCAAATGATTGCTCCAAGCGTTTGATGAATGTCAATTCACCTTCACGCAACCATTTTCTTGGATCGTAATATTTTTTATTCGGTTTGTCATCTCCTTCAGGATTACCGATTTGTGTTTTCAAGTAATCGATGTTTTTAACCACATAATCACGAACACCTTCTGTTAATGCAAATTGCAAATCGGTATCGATGTTCATTTTAATCACTCCATAACCAATCGCTTCACGAATTTCTTCTAAAGTAGAACCTGAACCACCGTGGAAAACGAAATCAACTGGATTTTTATCAGTGTTGAATTTCTGTTGAACGTATTCTTGAGAATTCAACAAGATTTTTGGTGTCAATTTCACATTCCCTGGTTTGTAAACACCGTGAACGTTTCCGAAAGCAGCAGCAATGGTAAAACGCGGACTGATTTTCATCAATTCTTCGTAAGCAAAGGCAACATCTTCGGGTTGAGTGTACAATTTAGATACATCCACATCCGAATTATCGACACCGTCTTCTTCTCCTCCAGTGATACCTAATTCAATTTCCAACGTCATTCCAATAGCAGACATGCGTTTCAAATAATCCGCACAAATCTCGATGTTTTCAGTCAAAGGCTCTTCAGATAAATCCAACATGTGAGAAGAATACAAAGGCTTACCTGTTTCTTTAAAGAATTGTTCACCTGCATCTAACAAACCATCAATCCAAGGCAACAAATTCTTCGCACAATGGTCAGTATGTAAAATAACTGTCACACCGTATGCTTCAGCCATTGTATGCACGTGTCTTGCACCAGAAATACCACCAGCAATTGCAGCTTTTTCATTTGCATTCGAAAGGCCTTTTCCAGCAAAGTAATGAGCTCCACCATTCGAAAACTGAATAATCACGGGTGAATTCAATTTTGCAGCAGTTTCAAGAACAGCGTTGACTGTACTCGTGCTCGTAACATTTACAGCAGGTAATGCAAATCCTTTTTCTTTCGCATATTGAAAAATCGCTTGTACTTCATCTCCGGATGCAACTCCTGGTTTGATATTGTGTGCCATTGTCTTTCTAATTTGGGGTGTAAAAGTAATGAAATCGTTCAATAAACAGGAAAAAACAAGCAGGAAACTATCAAGAAAAAATTAGAATCAGCAAACACCATCTTTAGAATGGCAATCCAATACCAAAGTTGATTTTTGGTACTCTGAAATACTTTTGATAGGGTTGCAAAAGATTCGCATAATTGGGACCAAACAACTCTTCCGCTTTTTGAAAATACGCATCCTTCGATTGGAAGAACCAGCGAGAGCCATCAGGAATTGTAGGATTGTAAATGGGGAAACCAATATCCACTCTAAAAATGAAATAGGTAAAATCCAAACGCAATCCATAGCCTGCTGCAAATGCAAACTGCTTGTAAAAATCTTTTGTAAACTGTCCACCTTCACGCAAGGGATCTTTGTTTTTTGTCCAAACATTTCCAATATCAAAAAAGAAAGCATGTTTGAACAATCCATTTGAACCGATCCTTAATTCTGTTGATGCTCCCAAACGTATATCACCAATCTGGGTTTTAATGGAATTCGAATCCAATAAATAACAATAAGATCCCGGACCTAAAGTACGCGCCTCCCATGCTCGAATATCATTTGATCCACCGCCAGAAAACGAATAATCATAAGGCAAGGATGTAGAAGAGTTTTTACCTGGCAAACCATATCCAAATTGAGCCCTACTCGCCCATGTCAATCGTTTGTTCAACTTGAGACTCCAAATCATCTTCGTATCCAATAACGAAAACTGTGAGAAAGGAATGCCAAATGCTGTCTTATAACTATTCGAATCAATCAATATGGATTTGTTTGAAACCAAATTCAAAAACGATCCAGCTGTATTGAATGAAGCATTAAACGTGAATCGTAAATTTTTATTCTTTTTAGATGATTCTTTTACAGCTTCTAAATTGTCGTATTCGTAGTTAATTCTAAAATCTTCCCAAATCAACTGACTGCTGTAGGCATTTCGAATGAATAAGTCACTCAGCTCATTGATTTTTTGATCAAATTCTTTGGTAGGATCGTAATTGACCAATTTTATGACAGACATCAGCGGGAAACCAAAAGTAACCACCTGTGTTTTTCCATCTCCTACCCAAAAGTTGTACAAATAGTTAAACTGCAACACACCTCTTTTGAAATCTGTTCTACTTTCATAGTTATAAGCCAATGACATGGTTGTTCTAGGACGCTGACGTTTTCCTAATTTGGTAATACTGAAGGGGAACAAACCTGGAATATCAAATTTAATCGACGGACCAATCTGAAAGGTGTTGAAACGCAATTTTCTACCAGTGATGGAATCTTCCAAGACATTCGGATTTGCTTCATATCCACCTGACATGGAAATGGTCATGTTTGTTCCAGTTTTAAACAAGTTTTTTGTAAAGTAATTCACAGAGGCATTGATTCCTAGATAACCATTGGAATAAACTGCTCGGGGTTGCAACATCACACTTTGTCGTTTGGCTGGCACTAAAAAATAATGCACTTCTAACTTTCCACTTCCAGGTACGCGTTCAATCAATTCTGGTCGGATGGTAGAAAACAGACCTAATTGCACCAAACGGGTATAGGTTCGATCAAAGTAATAATCTTTGTAGGAATTGGTAAATTCCAAATAATTCTGTGCCTCGATCAACGCTGGATTGACAAAGAGCTCTCCATTGTAATAAAAAGAAGCCATTCGCAAAGGATCTTTCGCAATTGAATCTTTGTATTGACCAAATAGGTTTTTATAGATTTTACTTTTGTAGAATATCTTTGCATTTTTATGACCAGCTGCCTGGGCTTTAGCACTTGCAGCTTTATCCTCTACTTTCTTCAATAAATCATCGTAAAACAAAGTATCCAAAGTAGGAACAAAGCCTGACTCATCGGTGAAAATACTGAATTGCTTCAAGGTTTCTTGAAAATCCCCTTCAAATAAAGAAGTGTCACAAATGTGAAAGTACACACCGGATATCCAAGTTTCTTTGAATTGAATAGGTACTAAACTATCTGAGGTTTCATTGACAGGAATCAAACGATCGGTTAATTTGATGGTCAAATTGATTTTCATCGTGGATTTAATGGTATCCACAACATAATAAACATTGGTTGCTGTAAACCCAAAGAATTGACCATCTCGCATGTATTTTGCCAATTCATCTCGATATGCGTTCAACTCATTGGCATTGAAGGGCCAAGAAATGGGCTGTTTATCAATCAGCGCCTTTTTAAAAAAAGGATTCAAACCATTGAGATCTGTTTCTTTATCTATAAATCGATTAAACCTTTGATTAACAGATGAATTATTAGAAATCAATTTTACAGAATCTACAATGTATCGTGGTCCAGTTGTAACAGAATAGTTAGCTACCACTCGTTTGCGATCTATTTTTTCATGATGACGTTTTTTAAATAAAGTATCATAAGTTGCATCAACTGTTCCATAATAATAACCCAAGGAATGGAGGTACGTTTCTAATTGATCTTTCGATTTTTCTATTAAAAATGAATCAGCAATTACTGGTGCTTCACCTCGTTTGTATTTGAGTTGATCTCTGAATTTTTGCTTTAAATCTGCTGTATCTTTGAGAGGTATGTGTTTTGGTTTGTAACTATTCTTACCTTTTTCACGCGCCTTTTGAATTCTCTTTTCATTCACACGGTCTTGTCTTGCCTTGCGTTTGATGTTTTTATTGTGAATTTTTTCTGCATAAGCGATGCGTTTCTTCTCCACTTTTGCACTATCCACCATGTTGTAAATACGCAAACGCCATTTGATTCCGATAAATTTCGTGTTTGGATGCTGACGAATGACATTCTCCAAATCATCTGTACGAATAGGATCTCCTTTCACTGTGATTTCTTCATCATCCAACAGATGTTTGCCATCAGGCACTTCTGAAGTTGTTTTACTGAAAAAATGTACAGCATGACAAGCACTCAAGCCGTAAATACTTACTAGCAGCAAAATGACAATTGCCCAACGTTTGAGTGAAAGTTGCTTCTTACGCATTCCTGCAAAAATAATTAAAAAGACCATGCTTTTCAGAAGGTTTCTATCTTTGTATCAATCGCACATTAAAAACAACGAAATTGGAAGCGCTTTCGAAAGCTAAACAAAAATGGATTCGGTCTTTGCATCTCAAAAAAAACAGAGAAGCTGAACAAGTCTTTGTTGTTGAAGGCGAAAAAATGGTGCTCGAAGGACTTGCTATTGCAAATTCTGAATTGCTCTTATTAGTTGTTCACAACGAACACCTTGCCTTGATTCCAGATACAGTTTTGGATTGCACTTATACAGCCACTTCGAAAGATATGGAACAACTTTCGGCTTTGTCTACTCCCAATAAATTGATTGCTGTTTTCAAACGAACCAATAAAACAATTCAAGCAAATCTGTTTACACTAGTCCTTGATGGCATTCAAGATCCTGGAAATATGGGAACGATTTTGCGTTTGGCAGATTGGTTTGGGATTCAACAAGTGGTTTGTTCGAAAGACACAGTAGATTGCTACAACGAAAAAGTCGTTCAAGCTTCAATGGGAGCTATTTTTAGAATTCCTGTCTTTTACACCCATTTACCCGCTTTTTTAGATGAAAGTTCGCAACAGAAATTTGGCGCCATGTTGAATGGTGAACATTATAAATCGGTTGCTTATCCAAAGGATGCCATTTTAATCATGGGAAATGAAGGCAAAGGTGTTCGACCAGAAGTGCAAGAATACATCGATGTCAACATTACGATTCCACGTTATGGCGAAGCAGAATCGTTGAATGTGGCAACGGCAACAGCTATTTTATTAGCAGAAATGGTTCAATAAACTTATTTATCCAACCAAACTTTTGCAGCATCCATACATTTCATCCCATCAATTGCTGCAGAAATAATTCCTCCAGCATAACCTGCTCCTTCTCCACAAGGAAATATTCCTTTCGTTGAAACACTCATACAAGATTCATTATCTCTTGGAACTGAAACAGGACTAGATGTTCTACTTTCTGGCGCATGCAAAACGGCATCATTGGTTAAGAAACCGTGCATTTTACGATCAAAATCCACAAACGCTTTGCGTAATCTTTTCGAAATGAACTCAGGTAAAACGGTATTCAAATCCACACTTACAATTCCTGGTTGATAAGAAGACCTTGGAAATTCTGGACTTTTCTTTCGATCCACAAAATCTTTTAAACGTTGTGCTGGCACCGCTTGCGTTTTTCCAGCTGCTTCCCAACAAGCTTTTTCTACTTTTTGCTGAAAACGCAAACTTACAAAAGGATCATTTGGCGCGTAATCCGACAATTCTTCTGGTTCTACACTTACCACTATCCCTGAATTTGAAGTTGGATTATTGCGCTTCGAAGGCGACCAACCATTGGTAACTACTTCTCCTTCTGCTGTGGCGCACGGAGCAATGATTCCTCCTGGGCACATACAGAAAGAATAAACACCTTTATCCTCTACTTGTGTAACCAAAGAATACGATGCAGGAGGCAAAAATTCATCGTTTAACCTTCCGTGGTATTGTATTTTATCTATTAAAGCTTGTTGATGCTCTACTCTTACACCCAAAGCAAAAGCCTTTGACTGGAGTTTCACACCTTTTTCGTGCAGCAAATAAAACACATCTCTTGCAGAATGTCCTGTTGCAATGATGAGCGCTTGACAAGGAATTTCTTGAGTTTCATTGATCGTGATGGACTGTAAAGCGCCGTCTTTGATCTCTAGATTGGTCAATTTGTGTTCAAAATGCACTTCCCCTCCAAACTCTTTGATACACTCACGCATATCCACAATGATTTGAGGCAATTTATTCGTCCCGATATGCGGATGAGCGTCAACAATAATATCTTCATGTGCTCCAAAATGAACGAACCATTTTAAAGCGCGCATCACATCACCTCTTTTTTTCGAACGGGTGTACAATTTACCATCCGAATACGTTCCTGCTCCACCTTCGCCAAAACAATAATTCGATTCACCGTTGACGATGTGTTCCTTGTTGAGTTGTGCCAAATCCCTTCTACGTGAACGCACATCTTTACCTCTTTCGAAAATGATGGGTTTCAAGCCAATTTCCAAAGCACGCAAGGCAGCATACAAGCCAGCAGGACCCGCACCAATGATGTGCACTTCAGGAGCATTCGATACATTTTTCGGATAAAAATCAGGATCAAACGTCGGTGTTTTCCCTTTTTCAAACACTTCAAAAGAAGCATTGATTTTTATATCCCGTTTGCGTGCATCAATGGATCGTTTTGCCCATTTGAATTCGAAGGAATCAAGCGTAAGTCCCGTTTCTCTAGCAATGCGTTTCGCTAAATAATCAAGATCTTGTGCTTCTTCAGGACTAACTTGAAATTGAACTTGCATTAACCTTCAAAAATTAGGGAAAACCAAAGTACTTTATTGAATAATTGGTCGATTGGTTTGGATGAAGGTGTATTGTCTTGAATGAATGAATTGGAAAAACTTTGAGAGTATTTCACTTCAAATCCGAATTTGAAATAAGGCGCAAAAAATTCAAGTCCGCCACCAATTTGCCCTTGAAAATCGTGTGCTTTGATTTTAATAAAAGGATCAATAAATGATTGTGATGCTTTTTCTTGCGACTGTAAATCATAGGAATATTGTCCGCCAGCCAATACGTATGCTGCAAAATTATTCAACCTCAACGTTCTAAATTGCAGCATCAATGGAAAATCCAAATTGGTCGAATTGACACGTTCTTCCATGAACACATCCTTGGTTATCGCTGGATCAGGATTTTGATAATAGTAATTCAAAACGCGTTCTTGGAAAGACAACGTAGGCACAAATCGCAAACGAACAATGGGATGCCATAATTTTAAACTGGATACAATTCCAACTTGTCCGCCAGGCTGACTTTTTGTTTCTAGTGATTTCAAACCGAACTTTTCGTATGCGCCATAAGTTGGTACAGCTCTGAAATTAGCGGTATTAAAACCCAACATAAATCCAAAATGCACTACTCTTTCGTCGAATCGTCGGTAATTTTTAGGTTTTTCTGGCTGAGCCAAGGCACAATGTGATACAACCAATAAAACTATACTCAACAACCATTTCATGACATTCAAACGCTTAAGAAACTGTTTTATTTTATACCATGATAGATCGTAGCAATACCACCAGCTACTAATTTGGACCCAACATTCTTGTAGCCTAATTTTGATAGAATATCTGTAAAATCTTTCCCTTCTGGAAAAGCAGCAACTGATTCTGGTAAATAAGCATAAGCCTTTTCATCCTTGGAAATACGTTTTCCAAAAAACGGAATGATGTATTTTGAATGAAAGGCATAGTACTGTTTTACTGGGAATTTCTTTGGTTTTGAAAATTCTAAAATGATCAATTTACCTCCAGGACGAACAACGCGCAGCATTTCACTCAATCCTTTTTCAAGGTTTTCATAATTGCGAACACCAAATCCTACGGTGAGTGCATCAAAATAATTGTCTTCAAAAGGCAAGTTTTCAGAATCGCCTAAGTTCATGGAAATGATGTGACTCACTCCTTTTTTCTTCATTTTTTCGCGACCCACTTCCAACATTCCTTCCGAAATGTCCATTCCAACGATTTCCTCTGGTTGCAATTTTAAACTTGCAATAGCAAAATCACCAGTACCAGTAGCTAAATCGAGAATGCGTTTGGGTTCAATTTCACGCAGCATATTGACTGCTTTTTTGCGCCAAATACGATCAATACCAACAGAAAGAAAATGATTCAAGAAATCGTAACGCTTTGAAATGTTGTTGAACATTTGTGCTACTTCTTCCTTTTTTGATGTTTCTTGATTACCGTAAGGTTTTACTACTTTTCGTTCCATTGTTGTCATTTTCTTGAAGGATCTTGTGTCATTTAAGTAGAACAGTTGCCCGACTTAAAAGTTTGGTTTTACCAATTTTTTCCTTCACATTCTTCTATCAATTGATCGGGTTCAATCGTTACTACACCACTTTTCTCACACACCAATCCACCTGCTAAATTCGATAATTCAGCAATTGATTCAATGGAACAATTAGCGGTGAGACATAAAGTTGCAACAGAAATTACCGTATCTCCTGCCCCACTTACATCTGCAATGTTACGAATGTGTGCTGGTGCATGATGAGAGTTTGTTTCATTTTTGATAAACACTCCATATTCTGATAGTGTCACAAAAGTGATTTCGTTTTGTAATTCTTTTTCGAGAGCTGCTACTGCTTTTGAGAACAATTCTTTGTTTTGAAAGGTACAGTCAATCCCTAAACCTTCACGCAATTCTTTCAAATTCGGTTTAAAAAGTGTGACACCTTTATAAGCTAAAAAATTGTCTTTTTTTGGATCAACTGTCGTTGGAATATCACGTTGATGCGCCATTCCGATAACACCTTGAATAATCGTTGGTGTGAGTACTCCTTTGTTGTAATCCTCAAAAATGATCGCATCAACTGCTTGATTTTCTAAAATTCGTTCTACCGTTTGTAAAAATTGGATTTCTTCGTTTGCTGTTAATGCATGTGTATCTTCTGCATCAATTCGCAACAAATGCTGGTGATTTCCAATCACACGGGTCTTAACAGTTGTAACTCGTTCATCACTTTGAAGAATTCCAGAAGTTGGCATTTTTTGTTCTGCCATTAATTCAATGAGCTGTTTTCCGTCTTTATCATTTCCAACTACAGCACATAAAATAGGAGTTGCACCAAGAGACAATAAATTCAACGCTACATTTGCAGCGCCTCCTAACCGTTGTTCCTGTTTTTCTAAACTAACAATGGGAACAGGTGCTTCCGGACTTACACGATGTACTTTACCAAGCATGTAAGCATCGATCATCACATCACCGATGACCAATATTTTCTTTGTGCGAAAATTCGCAAGTAACTCGTGAATGGTCATTACTTCAATTCTGCTAATGCATTTTTAACTCTTCTCATAGCTTCCGTCAATGTTTCTTCCGAAGCGGCATAAGAAATACGCAAACATGTTGGGTCACCGAAAGCTTCACCTGATACTAATGCAACGCCTTTATCCAACAAATACATGCACAAATCTTCAGCAGAGCCGATGGTTTTTCCATCAACAGATTTTCCGAAGAAACTACTGATATCCGGGAAAACATAAAATGCACCACCTGGACGATTGCATTTTACTCCTGGCATATCATTTAGAGCAGCTAAAACCAATTCTCTTCTGCTTTCAAAAGCCTTAACCATGTCTTTCAATATAGCTGGATCTGCATTCACAGCAGCAATCGTTGCGCGTTGAGCAATCGAACAGGTTCCAGAAGTAAACTGTCCTTGAATTTTGTTACAAGCATCTGCGATTTCCTTTGGAGCGCCAATGTATCCAACACGCCAACCGGTCATTGCCCAAGCTTTTGAAACACCATTAACGGTAACAATCTGATCAAAAACATCTTCAAATTGCGCCATGGAATAATGATGACCAACGAAATTAATGTGTTCATAGATTTCATCTGACATGACTACCATGTTTGGATGCGCTTTCAACACATCTGCCAAAGCACGTAATTCTTCTTTGGTATAAACTGTTCCTGTAGGATTACAAGGTGAGGAAAACATCATCATTTTTGATTTAGATGTAATCGACGCCTTGAATTGCTCAGGTGTGAATTTAAAATCTGATTCAATTGAAGTTGGAACAACTACTGGAATTCCTCCCGCAACCTTAACGATTTCAGCGTAAGACACCCAATATGGTGCTGGAATAATCACCTCATCTCCTGGATTGATGACAGCCATCACCAAGTTGGCAATTGACTGTTTTGCTCCAGTTGAAACAACAATGTGTTCTCTCTTGTAAGGAATTCCATTATCGCGGTTGAATTTATTCGCAATGGCATCGCGCAAATCATCATACCCTGGCACTGGTGTGTACATGGTATAGTTCTGCTCCATCGCTTCATTCGCAGCTTTTTTAATAAATTCTGGAGTGAAAAAATCTGGTTCTCCCAAACTCAAAGAAATGATATCTTTCCCTTGAGCACGCAATTCTCTACTTTTTCTAGACATCGCTAGAGTAGCCGATTCTTCCATGGATAAAATACGATCGGATAATTGAATCATCTTACAAACGTTTTAAGCCTGCGAATTTAACGAAAGCAATTGATAAATCGGACAAGCTTCTAAATTCTTTTCAGCGTGTTCCACTGTTAAAATCTGTCAAAAATGAAAGGGAGACAAATGGAATCTTTACATTTCGTTTACAAATCTTACTACGATGGAATATCAGGAAACTCAACGCTTCAATAATACTTGGCATTACGTCTTGTTTTTAGCGATTATCGGACTCACTATTGGAACAGCTGCATTCAACTATTTCTACATGGAATCCACTCGAACAAGTATCATTGGAGGTTTCAGTAGCTTTGCAATTGTTTGTATCCTTTGGTTTTCGATGAAATTAAAAACGCGCATTGATACCATAGGTATTCATTATCGTTACACTCCATTTCATTTGAAAGAACGAACACTCAACTGGAATGAAATTCAAACAGTTGAAATCAAAGAATACCGCCCTTTACAGGATTACGGTGGCTGGGGAATTCGATTTAAAGGCTTCGACTTTAATAACATCCTACTCAATGTTGCTGGAACCAAAGGAATACATGTGCATTTAAAATCAGGCAAACGTATAATGATTGGTACACAACAACCTTATGAAGCAGAACAAGCATTGGAGCGTTTCAAATCAATCTCTTAAAACGATAAAGTAATACGCTTCGCAAAGCAGTATGGAAAAATGCAACAGTTGTTGAGTATTCTTGCTGTAGTTTTGACAAAAAAACAACATGAAACTATTGCTTACATTCCTTTTAGTCTCTTCAAGCCTTTGTGCACAAGAAAACAAACATTGGTGGATCAAACAACAAATTGGTCCTTATCTTGGAAACGATCGTTTGGGAATTGAACTGACTACTGCTTTCAATTTTTGCCCTAAAAAATTCTGCTTTGAATTGAACAATTCACTCAATCATTCGAGAGGGGTTTTCTTTTCAAGAAATCCAGCTGAAAACTATTTTTCAATCATTGGTTTTTGTGGCTATCGCATTCAATTTAGTGAAAGCTCAAGCATGATTGCCAGTGGAGGAATCGGCTACATGAACGGAACCACACAAGGAGATTTCATCTTCAGTTCACCTAAATCTTTTGTCACTGGAAGTGAATTGTACTATACCACTAAAAACATCAATACAGGAACTTGGGCCATCAAAGTTGACTTTTTGATCCATTTTAGAACATCTTATTTTGCTTTTGCCCCATCCATCAAAGTCAATCATTTCTACGATCGCACCTATTATTCGCTCGGTTTAGGAATCGCACTCGGAAAAATATCCAACGATTTCAAACCTGAATAAAATAAAATTATTCTCTACGTTCACCAATTTGCTGACGCCACATCGCATAATACAATCCTTTTTCAGCAAGCAATTCATCGTGTTTACCTGTCTCCACAATCACACCTTTTTCAAGTACAAAGATTTTATCTGCGTGCATGATAGTCGATAAACGGTGAGCAATCAATACAGTAATGTGTTCTTTTTGATTAGCAATTGCTCGAATTGTAGATGAAATTGCTTCCTCAGTTATGGAATCCAATGCAGATGTTGCTTCATCAAATACCAATAAACGCGGTGAACGCAACAAGGCTCTAGCAATAGAAAGTCGTTGTTTTTCACCACCAGAAAGCTTCATTCCTCCTTCTCCAATCACGGTATCAATTCCAGACTCACTGCGAGCTATCAAACTTTCACAAGCCGCTTGATTCAACGCTCTGTCCAATTCTGCATCCGAAGCATCAGGTTTTACAAACAATAAATTCTCACGAATGGTTCCTGCAAACAGCTGTGTGTCTTGGGTAACGAAGCCCAATTGTTGTTGCAATTCATCGCGATCAATATCCGTAGAAAGAATGTTGTTGTAGCGAATCTCACCTGTTGGAGTGGTGTACAAACCAACCAACAACTTCACCAAAGTACTTTTACCAGAACCACTTGGACCCACAAAAGCGATTGTTTCACCTTGTTTTACATCAAAGGTCACATTGCTTAAGGCATCATAATTGGCAGATTTATGTCTAAATGTAAGATTTGAAAAAGATAAATGTTCGATGGCATTTAAAGATTGTGGGTATTCTGGTTGTACTTCAATTGGTGTTTGAATGATTTTCTCAAAATTAGCCAAGGAAGCCTCTGCTTCACGGTAAGCAATGATGACATTCCCCACTTCTTGTAGTGGTCCAAAAATAAAGAACGAATAAAATTGTAAAGTCATGATTTGCCCCAGACTCAAAGAACCATGAAACAGCAAATACATCAAGAAAAACATGATTGATTGGCGCAATAAATTAACAGTTGTACCTTGAATAAAACTGATACTACGAATTTGGCGCACTTTCTTCAATTCCAACAATAAAATACGTCTCGTGCGATCATTCAAACGCTCTGTTTCTTGCTTGGTCAATCCCAAACTTTTGATCAATTCAATGTTGCGCAAACTCTCAGTGGTACTACCAGCCAATTGCTTGGTCTCCGCCATGATCGTTGTTTGCACTTTTTTGATTCGCTTCGATAAAGCACTGATGAAAAAACTCAAGCCCAAGGCTGATATCAAATACAATAAAATCAATCCGGGTTGAACAGTAAAAGCGTAAACCATTACGAACACTAAACCAACGATGGATACAAACAGAATATTGATGAAACTCATGATAAAGCGTTCCGAATCTGTTCTTACTTTTTGAAGGATATTCAATGTTTCCCCACTTCGTTGATCTTCAAACTCGTTGTATGCAACTTGTAAGGTATGTTTCAAGCCATCGGTGTAAATATCGGCTCCTAATTTTTGGATGATCAAATTGATGCAATAATCTTGAAAAGCTTTAGCTATTCGACTCACCATTGCAACGCCAATAGCAGCTGCAATCAACCAAAGTACACCTTTGATGTATTGAGATTCGGTAAAATCTTTGGGGTGTGAAGCAAAACCATCGAGTAATTTCCCGAAAATGTATGGATCCAATAATGAAAATACTTGATTGATACTTGCTAGCAATAACGCAAGAAACACTAATGACTTATAACGAGATAGATAGGATAATAGAATTTTCATTTGAATGAATTGACGTTTGTAAAAATGTGACTTGAAAATGAAGCAGACAAAAATAGCTAAAAGAAGTTCAACAATAGTAGAATTGATTTTCCTGAAAAAAAAATACTCTGAGCTCTCCCTTTCTCTCTGGTAAAAATACACCATGATCTGTTTTGTTTTTCGGGTTTAATAGTATCTTCGCAAACAAAAACGAATTCATGAAAAATGTAGCAGTAATTGGAGCAGGTACAATGGGAAATGGAATTGCCCACACATTTGCTCAATTTGGATATAAAGTAGCTTTAATTGATGTTGCTCAAGCATCACTTGATCGTGGAATGGCAACTATTACTAAAAACCTAGACCGCCAAGTAGCGAAAGAAGCTATCACTGAAGCAGACAAAGCTGCTACCCTTGCTAACATCACTACTTTCACTTCCATGGAAGACGGAGTAAAAGGCGTAGAATTGGTGGTTGAAGCAGCAACAGAGAACGTTGATTTGAAGTTAAACATCTTCAAACAATTGGATGCTTTGACACCAGAGAATGTGATTTTAGCTTCCAATACTTCTTCTATTTCAATTACAAAAATTGCTTCTGTGACCAATCGTCCAGAAAAAGTAATCGGTATGCACTTCATGAATCCAGTTCCAGTGATGAAATTGGTTGAAATCATTCGTGGTTATTCGACTACTGACGAAGTGACGAACTTAATCATGGAGACTTCAAAAAGCTTGAAAAAAGTTCCAGTTGAAGTAAACGATTACCCAGGATTTGTTGCCAATCGTATTTTGATGCCAATGATCAATGAAGCAATTTATACCTTATATGAAGGAGTTGCTGGTGTTGAAGAAATTGATACCGTGATGAAATTAGGAATGGCGCATCCAATGGGACCATTGCAATTGGCCGACTTCATTGGTTTAGATGTTTGCTTGGCAATTTTAGAAGTATTACACGACGGTTTTGGAAACCCAAAATACGCTCCATGTCCATTGTTAGTAAACATGGTTACTGCTGGTAAAAAAGGAGTAAAAACAGGTGAAGGATTCTATTCGTGGAACCACGGAACAAAAGACTTAATCGTTGCTCCGAATTTTAAGAAAAAATAATTGATTGATACGAATCGAAAACGGAAATACAACCTTTTCCGTTTTCGATTATCATGACCTAAAATGATCTTATGAACAACTACCTAAAATCCATCATTTTACTTCTTGCGATACAACTTTTTTCTTGTGCTAAAGAAAATAAGTACAATTACCTGAATATTGAAATTACTGTTACTGATTTTTACACCGGTCAGCCAGTAAAATGGAATGCTTATACCGAATATACTTCAAAGGGTAAAAAATTCACAACTAGTATAGGTAGTGGGATAGGCTATAAACACATTGTTATGAAAAGACCTGGCAAAGGTTCTTCTTATGATGTACGCATTTTTTTTGATCAAGAAAATTATGCTGTATATCCAAATTTGGAAAACATGTCCAATGCTATTATTACCGTCAATTCTGGGGAAAAGCACACTTTTACTTTTCAAGCAAAACCAACTCGCCGTTTCAAGTTTATTTTGACCAATACAAATTGTCAAAGTTCAAATGATTCACTGTTTATAAAACATTTAGAACGGCCAGAATCACCTGATCGAATATATAAAGGTTGTTTAAATCAATTTGAGGCTGTCAACCAAAATGGCTGGTCCGGTTTTTTTAACACTCCTGATGTCAACTTTAGAATCAAAACAGTGAAAAATGGTGTAATCGATTCATTTTTTGTGCAACAGCAATTAGATCCTTTCGGCATTACACCTGTTTATATCAATTATTAATTTAAACTGATTAGTTCTGAATCATTAGAACATTTGAGCATTTTTTGCCTTAACTTCGCGAGCTATGGCAAAACGCAGAGCAACAAAACGTAGCACCAACAAACGCAAATCTTCGAGTAAAAAATCCAAGAAAACTATTTGGGTATTTCTTCTGCTGATTCCAATTGGAGTCCTCGGCTTTTTCACGTTTTGGTACGAAGCAAAAGTCAGCGTTCAATCCTCTCATCATTTTTTTGAAATCGTTCCGAAAGGCTATAAAAGTGTTGGGATTGATGTTTCGCACCACCAAGGAGCAATTGATTGGGATGAATTATTCAACAAACAAGGTTTCGACACCATCATTGATTTTGTTTACTGCAAAGCAACTGAAGGATCAGATCATCTGGACACACAATGGTACCGCAACCGCGACTATTTGAATGCTTCCGGAATTCTGAACGGAGCTTATCATTATTTCAATACCAAAGGAGAACCCAAGCCACAAGCTGCTCATTTTTTACGCCATTGGAAACACCGCACCATCGATCTTCCACCTGTTTTAGACGTAGAAGACGAAGGCATTTCCGACGAAGATTTGATTGAAAAAATCAAGATTTGGTGTGCTGAAGTTCAAAAAGCGAGTGGCGTAAAACCCATCATTTACACTTCCTTGAATTTCTACGAAACCAAATTCAGAGGAAAACTGGAAGGCTTCCAATTCTGGTTAGCAGCCTACAGCAGAGAACCGCAATTCATGACCGACCGAGAAGTATTGCACTGGCAATTCTCCGAACAAGGAAAACTCCCCGGCATGGAAGGGAAAGTGGATTTGAACGTGAGTAAGGTGGAGTTTTGAAAATATATTTTTGTAGTTATTACGTTTTATTCTTCATTAGTTCTTTAATTTTGTAAAACAGACACTTTAATCATCTATGATAAAATCAGTATTCCTTTTCATTATTTCTATTTTTAGTTTACAAATTGTAAATGCACAAAGTGAAACGATCATATTTGATTCTGTTAAAGAAAAATTCCCCAACAGTGACTATGTCTATTTAGAACAGAAATCTGTAATCGAATATAAAGTAGTTGAAAACAAAGTAATTCAAACCATTAATTACAAAGAAAAGATTCTTGTTTTAACTCAAAATGGCATTGCTAATTTAAAATTCGACAGTTATGAGTTTGATGATTTAGTGTCTATTGAAAACTTCAAATCTTCAGTAACAGAGTTAAAAATTGCAGGAGTAACAAAATCTTTAAGTTATAAAGACAACAGAGTAATCGTTAAACCACCTATTAAAAAGATCTCAACCAATTTTGTATTTTATGATGGTACAATGGTAGTAAATTATATGTATCCAAATTTAAACATTGGTTCGATCATAGAAACGTCTTATACAAAGGTTATAAAAGAACAGAGTTTCCCTAATCGAGAATTAATCGGACAATTTGAACCTATTTTGAATAAAGAAGTAATAATCGTTATACCTAAAAACATCAAACTTACTTGTTTAAGTTACAATCTAACATCTTCAATAAAAAGAGATACGGTTGTTAAAAACAATAAAAAATCTGTCGTTATTAGCAGTACTAACT
>JADLGD010000100.1 GCA_020849495.1 Fluviicola sp. | reverse complement strand
GGAACCTATTTCTGACATTCAATTGTATTATTAGTTGCAAGGTAGTTATTATTATTGGTTTAGTTGTAAAAGTTTGTGTTTGACTATGGGATAATCAATCTGGGAAATGTCAATTCGTCAGCTAATTTGCCTTGGCACAACACTTGACAACTATGTCCCGTCCTTGATAAAAGGCATTAAACGGTACTTGATTTACTCATTTACTGACAAATTGACGTTATACATACAATTTTACATACATGAACGATTCTTTTGACAACGCAATAATAGTTTCCACAGGAATGGATGAAGATGCTGAATTCTTGCCCCTCATGTCTCAAGACGATGAGGACAATATGAATAAAGAAATCTTCCCGAATGATTTACCAATCTTACCTTTAAGAAACAATGTGTTGTTTCCTGGAGTGATGATTCCTATTACTGTTGGAAGAGATAAATCCTTGCGTTTATTGCAAGAAGCAAATAGCAGCAAGAAAATCATCGGTGTGGTTTCTCAAATCGATCAAGAAGAAGAGAATCCTGAATTCAAAGATTTACACCGTATCGGTACAGTTGCTCAAATTGTGCGCATGCTCAAAATGCCGGATGGAAGCTCAACTGTCATTATCCAAGGAAAACGCCGCTTTGAAATCATTGAGCCTTTCCAAACGGAACCTTACATGCGTGCTAAAGTGAATTTCTTGAGTGAGATTTCACCAGAAGCAAATGACAAAGAAATGGATTTGCTTTTCCGAAACATCAAGGAATTGGCTTTGCAAATCATCAAAGACAGTCCAAATATTCCTTCGGAAGCAGCTTTTGCTATCGGTAACATCGAGTCGCCAACGTTTATGGTGAATTTCATTTCATCCAACATGAACGCGGACGTGAAGAAAAAGCAAGAGTTGTTGGAAGAATTGGATTTCCGCAAAAGAGCGCGTTTGGTGGTGGAACATTTGACCTTGGAATCGCAATTGTTGGAAATGCGTAACGAGATTCAATCCAAAGTACGCCAAGATTTAGACAAACAACAACGTGAATACTTCTTACATCAACAAATTCGAACCATTCAAGATGAATTAGGAGATAATCCACAAGAACAAGATGTGCGCGATATGCATGCTCGTGCTGAAAAGAAGAAATGGAATCCAACTATTGCAAAAATGTTCAAGAAAGAATTGGACAAATTGCAACGCATGAATCCACAAGGAGCGGAATATACCGTTCAGCTCAATTTCTTGGATACCTTGTTGGAATTACCTTGGAATGAATTTTCAGACGATAACTTGGATTTGAAACACGCAGCAGCAGTTTTAGAACGCGATCATTTCGGTTTAGAAAAAGTGAAAGAGCGTATTTTGGAATACTTGGCGGTGTTGAAATTGAAAGGTGATATGAAATCCCCGATTCTATGTTTTTACGGACCTCCAGGAGTGGGTAAAACTTCTCTTGGAAAATCGGTTGCTGAGGCATTGGGTAGAAAATACGTGCGCATGTCGCTTGGTGGTGTGCACGATGAAGCTGAAATTCGCGGTCACCGTAAAACGTACATCGGAGCAATGCCAGGTCGTGTGATTCAACATTTGAAAAAAGCGGGTTCAGCTAATCCCGTTTTTGTCTTGGATGAAATAGATAAACTAGGACGAAGCAATCACGGCGATCCATCTTCAGCAATGTTAGAAGTCTTAGATCCAGAACAAAACAATGCCTTTTACGATAATTACATTGAAACTGAATTCGATTTATCGAAAGTGATGTTCATTGCAACAGCGAACAGTTTAGCAACCATTCAAGGACCTTTGTTGGATCGAATGGAAATCATTGAAGTGAATGGTTATACCATCGAAGAGAAAATGGAAATTGCAAAACGCCATTTGTTGCCAAAACAATTAGAGGCGCATGGTATTTCTAAAAAACATTTGAGCATCGATAAAAAAGGCTTGGAGCGAATTGTAGAAAATTACACCAACGAATCAGGTGTTCGTGGATTGGATAAGCAGTTGGCAAAATTGGCTAGACACCGAGCAAAACAAGTTGCTCTAGAAGAAAATTATGAAGTAAAAGTTACTGCCGATGATTTAGTATCTATTCTTGGAGCTGGACGAGAACGTACAAAATACGATAACAACAATGTTCCAGGAGTTGTAACAGGTTTAGCTTGGACAAGTGTGGGAGGTGATATTTTATTCATTGAATCATCGTTGACCAATGGAAAAGGGAAATTAACTTTGACTGGGAATTTGGGTGATGTCATGAAGGAATCAGCTGTCATAGCTTTGGAGTTTTTAAAAGCCCACAGTGATTGGTTGGGCTTGAAACAAGAACAATTTGAAGAGAAAAACATCCATATTCACGTTCCAGAAGGAGCAACGCCAAAAGATGGACCAAGTGCAGGTATTACCATGCTGACATCAATTGCTAGTTCATTTACAGGAAGAAAAGTGAAAAAACAATTGGCCATGACAGGTGAAATTACCTTGAGAGGTGAAGTGTTGCCAGTAGGAGGGATAAAAGAAAAAATCCTTGCTGCAAAACGCGCGAACATCAAAGAAATTATTTTGTGTGAACGCAACCGTAAAGATGTGGAGGAGATTACTGCCGATTACATCAAAGGACTCACTTTCCATTATGTCAAACAAATGCGAGAAGTACTGGATTTAGCTCTAGAGAAATAAGCATTAAAATGGCGTTCTAACGGACGTCATTTTTGTTGATACTTACTTTTGATCATTTCATTGAAAAGTGCTTCTTCAAATGTGCCGAATGCCTTCGTTCGAAAACGAATGAGTTCAGGAGTATACTGAATAGTTGAGCCATAAGTAACCATTCCATTGTATTTGAATTCACCAGATGAAATTTCCTTATTCTTGTCTTTATTCAAGTAATTATAAATGCTTGATTGATACG
>JADLGD010000099.1 GCA_020849495.1 Fluviicola sp. | reverse complement strand
GTTGTTTGATTTTTTCAATACACGTTTCAAGTGAATAGGTTCCATCGAAATAATCAAACACTTCTTTGTAGCCGACGGTTTGAAGAGATGCCAAATGTTTCAAGTGTTGAACACTTTTTACTTCTTCTATTAAACCTGCTTCGATCATTAAATCCACACGGCGATTAATGCGGTCATACAAGATTTCTCGTTGATGATCGATGACGAAACGTAACACTGAAAACGGTCTGGGAGTTGGTTGTTGAAGACGTAATTCTGAAAACGGTTTTCCTGTAATGCGGATGGCTTCGAGAGCACGAAGAACGCGAGCACTGTTTGCTTGATCCACTTCCGCAAAATAGTTTGGGTCGGAGTTTTTTAATTCTTCTAATAATGAATCAAGACCATGGGTTGCTAATTCTTGACGAAGCGAATTTTGGACGATTTCATCAGCCGGAATAGGATCTAATCCAATGCACAAAGCATCAATGAACATTCCAGAACCGCCTACCAAGATGAGTTGTTTGTATTCCTTTAATTCAGTTGTAATCAAGGTTAATGCTTCCGTTTCATATTGTCCAGCTGTTAAAGGTTGGTTCAATGAATGAGAATCGATGAAATAGTGGGGAACGCCATCCATTTCTTCTTTATTGGGTTTTGCTGTTCCAATGGCGATTTCTTTGTAAAATTGTCGGGAATCAGCTGAAAGCACAACCGTATTCAATTGTTTAGCCAATGCAACAGCCAGCGCTGTTTTTCCGCTTGCAGTTGGACCTTCAATGACAATGAGTTGTTGCATGGCACGAAGATAAGCATTGTTGAAGTGATGAGTAACTTATCAAAAAAAACTCTCTAATAAATCTTCGGGTAATATTGCAATATTACCATTATCATTTTTTTTAAAATACAGATTATCAGTTTTTTGATTGAGCATGTAGAGAATTTAGATGTTATGATGTGTAATTAACTTTAAGCCATTACCTCAACCCCAAATCACTGATTTTACTGCCAATGGTTGTTGCTTTCATTTCGGCTTCTAAACGATCAAATTCTTGAGGTAGTACTTTTCGGATGGGTTCTCCTGAGCGGAGTAAATAGATTTCATCGCAGGTATCACGAAGGGTGGAGAAGATGTGTGAAGAAACCAAGACAATTTTATTCAAGGCTTTCAATTGAAGAATGATTTCTGTTAAAACCATGTTGCTTTGAATGTCTAAGCCATTGAACGGTTCGTCTAAAATGAAATACTGATTTTGTTGCAAGAGCAAAGCTGTGAGGGCCAGTTTTTTCTTCATTCCTGTTGAATACATGGAAGCGTATTGTTTCAAGGGCAAATCAAACACGTTTTTACGATCAAGCTCTTCTAGTTCTATTTCTCTAGCATTGCACAACAAACGAATGTATTCTTCACCTGTGATTTTTGAAAAGAAAAATGGATCGGTCATTAAAAAGCCAAGGTGGTTTTTCAAGGGTGTACAATCAGAAGTAATCGTTCCATCAAATGATTCTAGTCCAGCAATACAGCGAAATAACGTGGTTTTTCCTGCACCGTTTTCACCCACAATTCCAATCACTTTTCCTTCAGTGAGTGTCATGTCCACATCTTGCAATACAGTTTGATTTCCAAACGATTTACTGACATTTTTAAGTTGAATCATGGTAAGAGTTCTTTGAGTGAATGAAGTGCTTTCTTGTAGAAAAAAGGGATTAAGAATAACAACAAAACAGGTACGGGCGCACAAATAATGATCAGAAACGAATAAGTGATGTTGATTTCTTCTGGAAATGATGCGTATTTGGCTAAGATACTTGTCCATAAAAACACAAAACCAATCAGCACAAATAGCAGAATGATCCATGCATCAAAAGGATAGAAAACAAGCAGTGTTAAAACAGGTATAGAAATCAGTAAACTGCTGTAAATCGTGGCGATTTTTAATTTTTCAAAGAGAAATTCTTTCGGGTTTTTAGCGTGAATCCAAACAAAGAATGGTTCTTCTGGTTGACCGTAAAAGGAAATACAAATCATGAACAGGACTAAATACGAGAAGATACCTAATTGAAAATTATTGACCAATAAAGCGACGATTGTTAGACTGTAAGCTGCTAACAACAATAGAACAGTTTTGCGAAATCCAATGGTAAATTCGAACGGTCTTTTATTGAAAGGCGTTGGAATAACGGATTGTTTGGTAAAGGAGAATGTAAAATAAGTGAGAACGAAAAGCAAGAAATTAAGTAAGGCTGTTTGCCAAAAAGCACCATGAATCAACAAACTAATTGAAAAGGGTAGAGCAATGAGCAGCGATTCTATTAATCGGATTGTTTTTGCGGTAGCATCTCCAAAAGTAATTCGTACGAATTCTGTTTTAGCTTGGTGATTGGATTGAATCGAAATAATCAGTGCAATTCCAATTAGAATAAAGGGAGCCAAAAGCGTTTTGTAAAAAAGCAATTCTGAAATCCCAATAAAAAAAGCAGCTGCAAGAACGAAGGAAATCAAAGGATTGAAACCCAAGTCATTTAGTTTACGAATTAAAAGTACCCATTGAAGGGAAAAGTAGGATTTCATGAAATGTGCTGCTAGTCGGATGGTGAAATTAGTTTAATTCTTTATTCCTTAAAAACGTAAACTAAAAGTGAGGCGTTAAAAAATCAGAATTGTTTGTAACAAAAAGCGTTAGGTTTTTCAATTACTTTGCTAGACTTTTGAAATTTTCATAGCGAGCGATAACCGCTTTTACGTAGTTATAGGTTCTTGTTCCACGCAGTGCACCACTTTTTACAACGGGATCACTGTAGAATTCATGTTTCCCTAGATTGATCAACATTTTACCCACATTGTCTTCCCATTTACGAGGATTGAGTCCGCGTTTTTCTGCTAATTTCTGAGCATCTTTCACGTGACCTGAACCGGCATTGTAACTTGCTAAGATGAATTTATTGCGTTCTTCTTTATCAGCAATATCTCGGAATTGTTTGTCGATAGCAGCAATGTACCTCACACCACCGTTGATTTGAGTTTGAACGGGAGAACTAGGATGAACACCGTAACGAGGACCAGTTCCAGGCATGAATTGCATCAAACCATAAGCTCCACCAAATCCACGAGCATTGGGATTGAATTTACTTTCATGATAGATAACAGCTGCAACCAAGCGCCAATCGATATCGTATTTTGCGGATTCTGCTTTTAAAATAGCATCGTAAGGAGAAACGGCACCTCGTTTACTGCTATGAAATTCATCTTGAAAGGAAGCAACTTGTTCGATTTGTTCGAAATACTTGCGTTTGATAAAAGCAAAAGTTTCGCGCTGCATAAATTTAGTCAGCCACAAATCCAATCGTTGTTTTAGGATAGGCGCATTTTTACGCAGTCCAAATCCGATGTTTTGATTGAAAGAAATGGGAACGGTAGCATCAATGTTTTCGTAGAATTGCTCATTCAATGTGGCAATGTTTTTTTCGGCAATGGTGTATTCAATTTGACCATCAGCGACTAATTCAATCAGCTCTTCAACTCCTTGAAAACCTTGTGTGTTGCGGATATGAATCGTGTCGCCAATTTCTTCTTGTAGATTTACCAATCGACTGTAATAACACGATCCTTTCCATACATGTACTCGTTTGTTGGCTAAATCTATTGGATCAGAGATGAAATTGTCTTTGGTTTTATCTTCTGAAACTGGTTTACGTTGAATGAGAACTTGATTGGTTTGGAAGAATGGAATTGAGAAAGCTATTTTCTGTTGCGGTTTTTTAGTGATGGCGTAATTACAAGCTAAGATATCTCCTTCATTGTTGTTCAATTGAGAGGTCATCATTTCCAGGTCATCTATGATTTTCACTTCCAATTCAACACCTAAATCTTCGGCAAATTCACGAAGGATTTCATACTCAAAACCCATTTTTTTTCCTTTGTAAATAAAGAAAGAAGTGGATGAGTTTTCTGCTAAGACTACCAGTTTCCCTCTTTTAAGGATACCCGCTAAATCTTGGTCATTGGTATTGAGTGGTTTCTTTTTGGCGTCTGCTGATGAATTACTACAAGCAGATTGTAAGAGTCCAGTACTAAAGATGCTTAGTACAAGTAGTGTTCTAAATACGATTGTTAACTGTTTCATTCAACCGTTTTGTGGACACAAATTACGACATATTTCGCGAAAAATAATGTAAGAAATGTTCATTTGCATCCGACATATATTCAAAAAAGGCCTTTTCAATGAGCGTTTGATGCATGTTGTACACGTGTAAACCGTTGACTAACTGATTTTTGAAAGATAGTTTTTGCGAAACGCCGTTACACATTTTATTCAAACCTTCTGCACTGGAATAATGACTCATCCAATTGTATTCGATCATTTTTTGGAGGTAATCCAGGTAATAAGCGGGATAGATTTGTTTGTTTTCTTGTATTTGATTGTAAAAAGATTGTAGGAATTCGTTGAGTGGTGTTGTGTGAAATTGGCTCCAATTTTTAGCGAGTAAATGATCGAAGTACAAATCGATGGCAATGCCGGCTACTTTTGGAAGTGAAATGCGAAGAGTTGGGAGGATTTTTTTGACACTGGGGTGTGTATCAATGTAATTGTCGATTTCACGGTGAAGAATGATTCCATCTACAATTTTCGGGGAATACTGATCGAAGTGAGCACCTTTAACATAGTCGCCGAACAAATTCGCTATTGCCAACTCAAAGTCATTGTTTGAAAAGTAGATATGCCCCAAATAATTCATGTGATGAAAATAGAGAAAATATAGTTAATTCAGAGAACATCTTTTTTTTAACACAGAGAACACAAAGAGCACAGAGAGTTTTTAACCACTGAGAGCTCAGAGAACACAGAGATCGTTTTTTACCACTGAGAACACAGAGAACGCAGAGTAAAAGGATAACTATATTTTATTTACCGCAGAGAGCCCAGAGAACTCAGAGAGCCTAGAGAGAACTTATTAAAAGTTAGAAACAAAAAAGCGGATATTACTCCGCTTTTCTCTAGTTATTTTTATTGATTATTCAAAACTGTAGTTTTTACCGTAGTATAGCATTTGCTCGATGAAACTTTGATAATTTTCCAGTTTGATATCTGTGATTTCTCCTTTATCATTGGTGATAGGAACAAAAACAGGGTAAACAAAACCATTGTAAGGAGCAATGTTGAGTGGTTTAACGCGTTCCAATACTTCAGTATGTGTTTCAGGATCTACAATCACTCCGTATTTTTCCACTAATTCTTTACCAGCATTGTAATCACCTTCAGATTTGATGCGTTGAATTTCTTTTAATAATTCACCGAATAATACGCGAAGTTTTGAGAAGTCATTTATCTTATAGTAACGTTTATCGTTTTTAAATACCAATTCGATGACATTGTCTTTTCTGCCTTTTTCGTAGACCCAACTTGCAACTAATTGACGGTTTTGCATGTGTTCTTCTTCTAGGTTTTGTCCCAATTCCAAGCGTTGTAATTGAGTTAACAAACCATTTCTGATATATGCTTCGTATTCTGCTTTACCAAGATCTAAAGATTCGATTAAACCTAAATCTACCATTTTTGGATCCATGATATAGTACAAACCAACTAAATCTGCTCTTGCTTCTTCCAAGGTTGAAGCGTAATTTTTCAAAGTTTCAGCTGGTTGACCGATTCCTTTGTTAATCTGACCGCTTGCATGACCAATTACTTCGTGAAGAGCTGTATGCATTTTACCTGCTTTTGCTCCGTATTTTTTAGCGCGTTCCACTTCATCTGCATCGAAACAAAATTCTTCTAAAATAGCTGGTCCACCTGCATTTTCATAAGCTTCGATTAAGTTTCCAAGAGATACTGATTTTGAACCGTGTTCTTGTCTGATCCAGTTGTTATTAGGTAAATTAACGCCTATTGGTGTGGATGGAGCAGCATCTCCTGATTCGCTAACTACTTGAACAACTTTGTATGAAACGCCAACTACTTTTTCTTTTTTGTGTTCTTTCATCAACGGTGAGTTGTCTTCAAACCATTGAGCATTTTGAGCTAGAACGGCCATTCGTTGAGATGCTTCGAAGTCATTGATTTGCACAATTGATTCATAGTTAGCACGTTTTCCTAGTGCATCACCGTAAACTTCAATGAAACCATTGATGTAATCAATATCACCTTTTGTAGCTGTTGCCCAAAGCACATTGTATTCATCCCATATTTTCAAATCGCCTGTTTGGTAATATTGGATCAACTTTTTTAAAGCAGCACCTTGTTCTGGATTTTCTGCAACATCAACTGCTTTTTCTAACCAAAAAATGATTTTCTCGATGGATTTACTGTATCGTCCATTGAGTTTCCAAACGTCTTCAACTAATTTTCCATCTTTTAAAATCAACGTAGAATTCAATCCATATTCGATTGGTCGTTCATTTTTTGGATCGATTAGTTTTGCATAAAAGTCTTCAACCATCTTTTGGGTTACTCCTTCACCGTAAAAGTTGTTTGCTGAAGCCACAACCATGTCAACATCCGGATTTTTCACTTTGCGTTTTGCATCCATACTTGGATCGAATAGCATATCCAAGGTTTTATCAGTTAAAGTTCCTTTTGACTCTTTTAATAATTGAACAAAAAATTCTCTTGAAAAAGTGGGTTGCAATTTATCCATTCCGTAATGGTGGTGAATACCATTTGAGAAGAACACCTGTTTGGACCATGTTTCAAAAGATAACCATTCATCTGTTGTTTTGTTTCCTTGATAATTACTGTAAATAGCTTCTAATGCTTTTCTTATTTCTAAATTGTGTGCGTTATTTTGATCGTAATTGATATCTCTTCCACATAAACCAGCTTGAGATAAATAGTATGCCAGTTGCTTTTGTTTCAAGCTAAGTTTATTCCAACTATCAACTTTGAAACGCAAAACTTGGATGTCAGCAAATTTGTCTACGATAATATCGCTACGCATTGGTTTCCCTGTGTTAGCAATGGTTTCTTCAGTTTCTTTTTGCGTTTCAGTTGGTTGATCAGTTGTTGCATTTTTTGAAGTATTACAAGCTACTGCAGCAAATAATACGGTTGCATTTATAAGTAGAATGGATCTTTTTTTCATGTTGTTTTTATTTCAGTGCTAAAGATACACTTTTTTAAAACCTGTAATTTGTTTAAAAACGAACATTCTGTTTTAATTTAAACCATTCATCATTAAAAGGATTTAGTTGGTCATTTTTTTAACCTAAGCTAAACAACTTCAGCTGATTTTTGTTGAAACTATAAAACTTACTCAATGAAAAAACTACTACTAGGGGTGTGTATCTCGTTTACTGTATTTAGTAGCGTGATTGCTCAGAACTTCCCAGTTGGACACAGAACGATTACTTACAATGATCCTGCACGAACAGGAGGATTTGGATCTGGTGGAGGTGCTGGAAGATAAATCCAATGTGAAGTGTATTATCCAGCTGTTAGTGCGGGCGAATCAACGAATTTTGCATCTACAACTTCACCAATCATTGCATTTGGACATGGATTTTTAATGTCGTGGGATGCTTATCAAAACATTGTTGATGCATTGGTTCCAAAAGGATATGTACTGATTTTTCCTAGAACTGAAGGTGGTGCATCTCCAGCTCATACAGACTTTGGAAAGGATTTAGTCATTGCAGCCAATCGATTGGAAGATGATGCAATCAATAACGCAAGTTCATTTTTCTACAACAAAGTCAATGGTAAAAAAGCAGTAATGGGCCATTCGATGGGAGGTGGATCTTCTTTTTTAGCTGCTGCTGAAAGTACTGCTACTTTTGATATTGTTGTAGGCTTAGCTCCAGCTGAAACCAATCCTTCTGCAGCCGCTGCAGCTGTAAATGTTGGGATTCCAGCGTTGATTTTATCTGGTGATGAAGATGCGGTGACGCCACCAGCTGGCCACCATTTATTGATTTACAATGGATTAGGCAGCAATTGCAAAACCTTTGTTTCCATTCTTGGAGGTGGCCATTGTTATTTTGCGAATAGCAACATCAATTGTGATTTGGGTGAAACTATTTCTGGTGCTCCAACTATCGATCGACCAACACAACAGGATATTTTATTCGATGTCGTACAGCCGTTCTTAAAATTTCATTTAATGGAAGATTGCTTAAGTTGGACAGACTTTTTAGCTGAATTGTCAAACGATACTCGGATTGATCCAACGAACGACTGTTCTTATACATTACCTGTTGTGCCAGTCATTACACAAAATGGAACGACTTTGACTAGTAGCATTACTGGAAACTTGCAATGGTATTTGAATGGAAATCCACTTTCTGGTGAAACAGGAACGACTTTGAATAGTTCCACATATGGAAATGGTTCCTATACTGTTTCTAATACTGATGTAATTGGATGTATAGTTGTTTCAACTCCAGTTATAGTTGGTACAAGTTCATTGGACGAAATGGAACAAAAAATAGCAGTTCAACCGAATCCATTTACGAATCAAATCGTTGTAGATGTGGAAGTGAAGCAGACTGTTCGTTTACTATCAGCAACCAATCAATTACTTGGAGTGTATGATTTAGAAGGAGAAACAATCATTGAAACTGCTCATTTGGCAAGTGGTGTTTATTACTTGTTTACTGAAAATGGTACCATCACACGTTTAGTGAAACTTTAATGGTGATTTTCAAAACATTCTCCTGCATTAATTGCTGGTGAAATAGTGTTTTCACTTGGAACAATAGGACAAGAATAACGATCAGAATAAGCGCAATATGGATGGTAGGCTTTGTTGAAGTCGATCATCCATATTTTCCCTTTTGTTTTATAAACATCTAAATACCTTCCAGCTCCATAAGTGGATATAGCCGTGGTGGCATCTTTAAAAGGAAGAAACAAATAATCTTTGTATTCAGTATTGCCTTTTAACGACAAGTTTTGATACACTTTCAAAGTGCACAACGTATCATTGATGCGAAAAGTCAATTCTCCGTATTGTTTGTAATACACCGTTCTTGCTTTCGACATGGGCATCACAAAAGCTTTCCCTCTAACACGTTTGAAATTTGCCTGTACTTTGAAATTGGTATCAATTGGGAAATAACAAATTCCTTGAAAAGATGCTAGTTCTGTGCTGTCAAGTACTTCATTTGGAAAATCAATTTGATGTTGAGCACGTGCCTTTTCCAAATCAATGTGATAAGTTGATTGAGCGAATGAAGCAAAGGAAAAGAGCAAAAATGCGAACAGGATTCTCATCTTTCTCCAAAAAGTGAACTTCCAACACGAATCATGGTACTTCCTTCTTCGATCGCCCATTTGTAATCACCACTCATACCCATCGATACAATTTTAAAATCAGGATTGAATTTGAAATGATGACTTTTAATGATGTGAAAGTAATTGTTCAAAGTCCTGAATTCAT
>JADLGD010000098.1 GCA_020849495.1 Fluviicola sp. | reverse complement strand
TATTCTGAAACCTTGTTCACCGAATATTGGTACGGCAAAGAAGCGGGCGCTACTTATTGCAGAGGATTGCAAAAAAACATTCTAAACGACAAACCCATCGTTGGAAAATACGGCGTACACAACGAAGGTTCAGGTGACATGTACTACAAAGGTGCGAACCTGTTGCATACCATCCGCACCATCTTGCAAAACGATTCCTTGTTTAGATCAATGTTACGCGAAATGAATGCGACGTTTTATCACCAAACCGTTACCACAGCACAAATTGAAGACTTCATGTCTAAAAAGCTAGGGATGGATTTATCGAAGATTTTTGATCAGTATTTACGTGAGAAATACCCTCCAACTTTACGAGTGAAAAAAAGTGTGAATGGAGTGAAATACCGTTGGGTTTACTGTGTGAAAGGGTTCGAAATGCCGCTTATTGTTCATGGTGAAAAGTGGAATTGTACAACGAAATGGACAAGGCGATCATCAAAATTACCTTATTCTTTATATGTAGATCCAAATATGTACATCTTCAAAAACGACTAGTTGATTTTGTGAATTACTTTTCAAAACTGACCTTCCAACGAGTGCATCAAATTGGTACTTTTGTTGGAAAATAAACACGATGTTGACGCTCGATCCAAAAGAACTTCCCATACCAAAACTTCACGGTTATTTATTGGGTGCGATAGGTCCAAGACCCATTGCTTTTGCTTCTACCATTGATGAAAACGGGGTGAATAATCTTTCTCCTTTTAGTTTTTTCAATGTGTTTTCGGCGGCTCCACCGATCTTGATTTTTTCACCAGCACGCAACGGTAGAACCAATACCACCAAAGATACTTACAACAATGTGAAAGCCATCCCAGAGGTAGTTATCAACATTGTGAACTACGATATTTTGCATCAAATGAGTTTGAGCAGTTCACCTTACGCTTCAGACGTGGATGAATTTGTGAAAGCGGGTTTAACGCCGATTGCTTCAGACACCATCCGACCGATGCGTGTGAAAGAAGCGCCCGTGCAGTTTGAATGCAAAGTGAACCAGGTGATCGAATTGGGCGACCAAGGAGGTGCCGGAAATTTGGTGATTTGTGAGGTAACGAAAATTCACATCAACGAAGCTATTTTGGGCGAAGATGGAATGATTGATCAAAAGAAAATCAATTTGGTAGCGCGCATGGGAGGCAATTGGTACTGCCACGCCAACGAAGCGTCGATGTTTGAAATTGCGAAGCCAATTACCACTGTTGGGATTGGTTTTGATCAGTTGCCAGCAGACATTCGCAAGAGTGATGTGTTGAGCGCTAACGACTTAGCACAATTGGCAGGTATCACTGAATTGCCAAATGAAACCGATGTAAATGAATACAAATTGTTGGAATTAAGCGACATTTTTGTACATTTAGAAAACGAGCCTGCAAAATTGGAGACAGCTTTGCACGAGCGCGCAAAAGAACTATTAGCAAAAGAAGATATTGAAGGTGCGTGGATGACACTCCTTGCTTTCAATGATTAATAATGTAAATAACCAGTAACATGTTTAAAATATCCGGAATCTTAAAAGTGAAAAATGATACGGTTCAAGTATCGGAAAAATTCTCAAAAAGAGAGTTTGTGTTAACCGACAATGCGAGTATGTATCCACAAGATATTTTGTTTCAATTGACGCAAGACAAATGTGCCTTGATTGATGCATTCAACCCACAAGAACAAGTAGAAGTGTCGTTCAACTTGCGCGGTCGTGAGTGGACAAGTCCACAAGGGGAAGTGAAATACTTCAATACATTGGAAGCTTGGAGAATTGAGCGCGTTGGTGCAGGTCAAAACATGGGTGGAGGAATTCCAGCTAGCGGACCAAGTGCGATGAATTTAGATCCTATTGCAAGTCCCGCTTCAACTGCTTCAAGCGACGACGACGATTTACCGTTTTAAGTAATACACATGGAGAGCCTACTTTGATTGAAGCCTATTGAGCTCAGTCGAAGTAGGCTTTTTTCATTTAACAGACCACGATCATGGAAGCAATCACTTCGCTTTTAAGCAAATTCAGAATCATTTTCATCGCTTTGTTGCTCGGTCAACTGCTATTTTTAGGAGTGACTATTTTTCTATCCATGGGAGCGCCGCAACCAGCAGATCCAAAAGAAGGAGAAATCTTTTTATTCATCGTACCGATTGTCTTGGTGTTTGGAATGACTGCAGGAGCTTTGATCAGTAAACAGCGCTTGATTCAGTTGCAAAAAATCAACGAATTGCAACCGCGTTTGAACGGTTATCAGCAAATTACCATCATCCGTTTGGCCTTGTTGGAAGGTCCTAACTTATTTGCCATCGTGACTTTTTTCATTACTCAAAACTGGATTTTGTTTGGCATGGCCGCATTAGGTATAATTACATTTATTTCGCTTTTCCCAACTCGTTCACGCTTGCTGCGCGAATTGGCAGTGAGAGATGAGGAATTGATGGGGTGAGAAAGGATTGATTTTAATTAAATGATTTTGATTAATATTGAAGTAGATTAACAACTATACAAAATGAAACTAACCAAAGTATTCGACCAAACTAATTTCCAAGAAAAAGGATCTTTTTATAAAATTTTAAATACTCTAGTTGAAAAGAGTGATAATAAAGAAATTGACAAGATTTTAGGGAACACTAATAGTCAATTTAAGGATATAGAAAGTGAAAATATTTCTAAGTTGTTTTCACTTGTAAAGAAAGATTACAAAGTTTTTTTGGAGAATGAATTAAGTGGTAATATTTCTCAATTGGATATTTTATTAGATATTCTTTTACGAGATGGTAACGCGATCCTGAAAGATTCTTGGTTTGAAGAATTGTATAAACGACAAATCAAAAAAATCAACGATTCTTGTAAAGAGTTTGTTGAATTGATAGAGTCTGAGTCTAAAGATTTAGATGAAAATAGAAGGAGGGATTACAACATTTACAGAGCTTGTGTTAAAACGGCTTATCAGAATGATGAATTAAATAATTTTGATAAAAAAGTAACAGCTGACGAATATTCAATTCTGAAAACTTTAGCTAGTAGTCTAGATTTGTCAAATGAAGAAATTCGTTTGATTCATTATAGTATCATTCCAATTAATTATTTGGAATTGGATTACATCATTAAAATTTTACGTGATTTAGGAATTGTTTTCTATTCAAGAAAAACTTCCAATGTTTATGTTGCAGATGAAATTGTTAAAATTATAAGAGAGATTAGAGGTAAAAGTAGTGCTGACAAATATTTTAGAAGATTGTTAGGAATGTTTAAAGATCCAATTATCAATTTGATTTGTAAAAAACATAGTATTTCATCTAAATTAGAAAGAGATCAGAAAATAAAAAGCATTATTAATCAAGGAATAACAGTTCAGAATATTCTGGCTAATGACATTCATAAAGAACCTATTACTTTAAATGACAAGAAGAAAGAGCTCAACACAATAATGATTTCTTTGGGAGTAGATCCAAAAGGAGTTACATTGGAAGATAAGATTCAATTGATCATTAATTATTTCAATAGTTTAGAAAAAGACGAAAAATTAGGAGTTACACCTGATGGTTATTATTCACTTTGTAATGACTTAAAAACACATGTTTCAGGTTTAAATGAAACATTGATAAACGAATTTGAATTCAAAGAAGATACGCTTGTTTTGAATAGCGAATTATTGATTGACCATAACATCAAACCAAGAGATATTCTTGAATTACTATCTAAAGATGAATTAAAAGAATTCTGTGCTATTAAAGAAATCAAAAGCAGAGGTGATTTAATTGATAATATTTTAGATGCATATACAGATTCAGAGAATGTATATATTGAAAACTATGTGAATTTAGGAGTACGTGATTTGAATGTATTGAAAGTAAATAATATCCAACTTTCAGCTGCTGAAATAGGTGTTAAATACGAAGATGTAACGAAAAGATTGCTCAGAGATTTAGGATTTAATATCGATGAAGATTTACGAGCAAAAATCAATACTG
>JADLGD010000097.1 GCA_020849495.1 Fluviicola sp. | reverse complement strand
TTCTTTCCAGAAGTTTGACGCATCAAATTTGAGCATCCAAGCAGTGTTTTTAGCAATAGGAACCTCTTCTAATGGCGCTTGTTTTCCAAATAATTGAAGCAAAGAAAAGAGTAGGAACGAAAAGACTGTCAATGAGATGACAGCAGCAATCGCTAAGAGTCGTTTTTTTAGTTGCATGTGTTAAAGTTAATTCTTTCTTGAAATTGATAACTTTGTAGCATGGGAAAATTCTTGTTTTGGTTATTAAAGCGCTTTGGTTGGAAGATTGATGAACATACACCAACGAATGTAAAGAAAGCCATCGTAGTCATGGGACCTCACACGTCCAATTGGGATTTTGTGATTGGTAAAATTGCTTTTATGCACTACAAAGTGAATGGAAAGTTTTTAATTAAGAAAGAATTGTTTTTCCCTCCCTTTGGATGGTTGTTGAAATACATGGGAGGAATTCCAGTTGACCGTAAAAACAAAAGCAACATCACCGAACAAGTGGTTGATTATATTAAAAAACATGAAGAATGCTTTGTCGTGTTTACTCCAGAAGGAACACGTAGCTATCAACCCCATTGGAAAAAAGGATTTTATTTTATCGCAGAAAGAGCAAAAGTGCCTATTTACATTGCTTACATCGATTATAAAAGAAAAATTGGTGGTTTTCATTCTTTGTTTCAACCGACAGGTAATGTGGATGAAGATATCAAGTACATCAAGACAGTTCTTTCCGAATTTTCAGGGAAAGTGCCCGAAAATGGCATTCGAAAACCGGAGTAGAATTTTAGTTTCTTTAAATTTTCTTTCTAAAAGAATCCGATTTTTTATCGTAACCATAAGGACAATGTTTGCAACCACTTTTGCAGCAATAGCCTCTTTTTGAATGGTAATTTTCAGTAAAAATAATGTAGCCTTCCGGACTTAAATAGAAATCTTCTGGTTCTAATCCTTTATTTTTGGGCAAGGGTCTTTCATCATTCATACGGCAAAAATAGTTTTTCTATGTCATTTTACTCAACAGATTCGTCGATTTTACAGACAATAACTTCAGAACAACTGAATCAGTTGAATGTTCGATTGATGGTCAAAAGAGACGATTTAATAGATGAGGAAGTATCAGGCAACAAATGGCGAAAATTGAAATTCAACATCGAACATGCTCAGTTTTTTCAGAAAGAAGGGATTCTCACTTTTGGTGGTGCCTATTCGAATCACCTTATTGCAACAGCTGCTGCTTGTGCTTTGGTTGGATTGAAATCGATAGGAATTGTTCGTGGAGAAGAACTAACGGCTGCTAGTAATCACAATTTGAAACGATGCGAAGAACTGGGAATGCAATTGATTTTTATTCCTCGTTCCGACTACGATTTGCGCAATGAAAAAGAAATCATTGAAACATGGAAAGCACATTACCCAAACTATTATTTGGTTCCAGAAGGAGGCGCTAACTTCAATGGAATGGTGGGTTGTCAGGAAATTTGGAAAGAATTGCCACCAACCATTCAACATGTATTTGTAGCGCAAGGAACAACAACAACTAGCTGTGGTATTTTATTGGGAATGCCAGAGAACTGTTTGCTTCATGTAGTACCTGTTCTAAAAGGTTTTGATGTACTATCAACAATGAAACAACAGCTTTTTACTTTTCTATTGGATCACGAGGCTGTAGAAGAGTTATTGCAGAAAGTAGTGGTTCATGATGCTCATCATTTTGGTGGTTATGGAAAAAAGACTTCAGAACTAGAAACCTTCATTTCAAAGTGCAAAGAAGAATTCGATTTGCCTTTGGATTTTGTTTATACGGGTAAGGCTTTTAAAGCTTTGGTCGATTGGTTGGAAAGTAGGGGAGATTGCATGGGGGAAGAAGTGTTGTTTTTGCATACGGGTGGCTTGAAGAATGGGTAAAATCTTTAAGAACAAGTAAATATGCATTTTGAAAATTCTAATAAATTCACTTTGATCAGTGTGCTCAGATGTTTAAAACAATGAAATTCAATTGTTTGAACTTCTTTCTTTTGTCATGTAATATTACCTGACTAACTAATTTTATAGTTTTTCCATCCAACAAAAAAGGCTACCAACTTTCGCTGATAGCCTTCGAATAAATCTAGAAACGATTATTTAAACATCGCTTCATCAATTTCACCGTTGAACTCAATTTTTAAAACAGTTCCATCTAAATTCATTTCACCCATACTTTGTGTCAACTTATGAGCAAATAAGAAACCATTTACATCTTTGTAATCATCAAACATTACAGTAGATTCAATTGTCTCTCCATCTTTTTGTTGGATAGAAACCGTCTTGAATTTCAAATTAGTTGCTTTATCAAAATAACTGAATTGTTGAGCTTGACCATCTTCGCAAAATAAGACATAATATTCTTTGCCATTGATCGTTTCAATTCCTTTCAATTCGTATTTCATTCCACTGGTTTTGTAATTCATTTCAGGGAATAATCCTTCCGATTTTTTCTTAGCTGCTAAATCTTCTGCTGTCATGTCTTTGCGACCTGTTTGCATGTTTGTCTCAGCTCCTTTTGTACCATCATAGAATGAACTTTGGAATACCATTCCCATTCCTTCAATTTTCATTGCTTCTTTGTTCGGAGAAACATTGATTTCAGTGAAAGTAATTTTCATTGGCATCATAGCAGATGACATTTCGATTTCTTTTTTCACAGATTTTACTTTCTTCATTTTTTTAGCCAAAGCTTTTGAAGAAGTCGTCATTGTGATGGTATTGATGTATTTCTGAATCAATTCATCTGCAGTGATATCAGCAGGTTTCATGTCTTTAACTGGATCTCCAAAAGCATCCAATTTTTCAATGATACCATCCGTATCAAATTGTTTGATTTTCTCTAAAACAGATTCGTTTCCTACAACTACAATGTTGTAACCATTCCCGAAATATTTTTGAGCCATTGTCAAAACATCGTCTTTGGTAACAGCATCTAAACGTTTCAAATAGTTTTTGTAATAATCTGCAGGTAAATTGTTGCGAATAATGTTCAATGCAAAACGTGCAATTGTTTGTGGACTTTCCAATGAACGAGCGAATCCTCCAGCCATTGATGACTTAGCTAAATTCAATTCTTCATCGGTTACATATCCTTCTGTAATGCGTTTAAACTCATACAATAATTGCGTGATAGCAGAATCTGTTACATCGTTTCTAAAGCTTCCGTTAGTACTTAACCAACTTCCATCACGTGTAACTTGTAAATCAGAATAACAACCGTAGGTATAAGCTTTGTCTTCACGTAAGTTTTGCATCAAACGAGCTCCAAATGCACCACCACCGAAAATACTGTTCAAGACATTCAATGGAATTTGGTTTTGATCACCAGGACGCATTTCAAAAGGGAAAGTGATTGAGATGTTTGATTGAACAGCTCCAGGTTTGTTCACAAAAATGACACGGTTTCCTTTTGGTTGTAAACCGATACCATAATCCTCTTTGTAAACTGCTCCACCTTTCCATGAACCAAAATTTTGCTCTACTAATTTCTGAGCATTTTCTTTAGTGATATCTCCAACAATTACCAAATACGCACCTGATGGTGTGAAAACTTGATTGTAATTAGCAATAATATCTTCTAATTTAATAGAAGCCAAAGTTGCTTCGTTCATCACATCGCTGTTCGGATGTCCAGGGAAATTAATCTTGCGCTCAGCATTTCCTGCCATTTCTTCAGGACTAGCTTTTGCAGAAATCAATCCTGATTCAGCTTGTTTTTTAATGCGTGTGAATTCACTTTCGGGAAATGCAGGATTGATTAAAATGTCTTTCATCAAAGCTAAGCCTTTGTCCATGTGTTTTGTCAAACAAGAAAGATAAACCGAATTTCCATCTGCTGTTAAAGTAGCACCCATGTAATCGATTTCTTTATCAAGAGCATCTTTTTCCTTTGTTTTTGTCCCCGACATGATCAATTGACCCATTAACTGGTTGACACCAGCTTTGTTTCCTTCGATACGCGGTGAGCTTCCCATTACCATGTTGAATGATACACGTGGTAATTTGTGATTCTCCGATAAAACAACAGTGATTCCGTTTGCAGTTTTGAAAACTTCCGAATCTTTGATGTTGATAACAGGAGCTGTTCCTGCTGCAGGTTTTACAGAACGATCAAGCTGTCCGTAAACCCCTGTAATTGCTGTTAAAGCAACAAGTGTAAGTAACTTTTTCATGACCTTCTATTAATTCGCTTTTGGTAAATAATACAAAATGATGCGGTTTTCTTGAGTGAAATATTTTTTCGCTACGCGTTGAATATCTTCTCTTGTTACACTTGTGTAACGCTCCATTTGTTTGTTGATTAATTCTGTACTTCCAAAGTACATGTGATTCTGTGCTAAGTTTTCAGCTACACCTGCTACTGAAGAGTTAGAAGAAACAACTTGATTCTCAAATTGATTGCGGATTTTTTCAAATTCTTCCACTGAAATCAATTCATTTTGAATCAATTTAATCTCTTCATCTAAAGATGCTTCCAATTTACTTACATCAACACCATTTGCAGCAATAGCAGCTACCAATCCTAATCCTGGATCTTCCATGTTGAATGCAAATGAAAATGCTGCAATTGCTTCTTGTTTCTTCTCTACAATGTTTTTATTCATGCGTGAAGAAGTACTTCCTGACAAAACTGCATTTAATAGTTCCAATGCTGCAAAATCCTTATCTGTTTCTTTCGGGAATTTGTAACCAAAGAAAACAGCTGGAAGTTGAATGTTGTCATAAACCGTGTCGCGTACAATTCCATTAATTGGTTCTACAATCGCTGTTGGTCTTGGAACATCGACTTTCGTTGTTTTGTATTTTAACAACAAAGCTTTTGCTTTCGGATCTTTTGGATTATTGAAGTCTTTTGCATCAAATGCTTTTTTCTCAACACCATATTTAGCGCTAAAATCAGCATCCGTTAAGTTTTCAAAATCACGGAACAAATTGATTGCTTGTCCAGATGGAATAGTAGCAAAATATTTTTCAATCCATTTTTTTGTTTGATCGATGTTGATATCACCTGCAATAGATAAAACTGCATTCGAAGGAACATAGAATGTGCGGTAGAAATTCACATAATCAATTTCCTGTGCTGCATCTAAATGCTCCATACTTCCGATTGGAACCCAATTGTATGGATGTTTTGCGTAAGCACGTTTGAACATGTTTTCCATAAACGAACCGTAAGGTTGATTATCTACACGTTGACGTTTTTCTTCTTTTACAACTTCGCGTTGTGTTTCAACACCTGTTTGATCCACTTTTGCGTGTAATAAGCGTTCACTTTCTAACCATAAACCTAATTCCAATTGATTGGAAGGTAAAAGTTCATAGTAGTAAGTTCGATCTTGAGAAGTGTTTGCATTCAATGCACCTCCATTTTTTTCTACCAATTCAGAGTATTCTCCGCGTTTGATATTTGTTGATCCTTCAAATAGTAAATGTTCAAAGAAATGAGCAAAACCAGTTCTGTCTGGCGTCTCATTTTTTGATCCTACGTGGTACATGACAGAAACGGCAACAATCGGAGTTGCGT
>JADLGD010000096.1 GCA_020849495.1 Fluviicola sp. | reverse complement strand
GTATTTTTGTTTTTTAGAGATACCGTTGTGTCTCAAACGCGAGTGCAAATATAGAGCATTATTTCGTTTCTGCAAGTGGTTTTTGAAAAAAATCTTCAAAAAAATCGTGAATTAAAAAGAAGGAACCAAACACCAAACACGTATCCGCTTTGTTTGCAGACGCTTGCATCTGTTGCAATGCAGCTTTAGGATTTGAAAAAAAATCTGCTTTTTTTCCTATTTTTTCAAATTCACTTCGCAATTTTTCCAAATCTGCACTCCTTGGATTGTTGAAAGTGGTGAAGTAATAATTCGCCTCTTTTGGAAGGATTACTTTGATGGTTGCCACATCTTTATCCGAACTGGTGCCATAAAGAATGTGTAATTCACCCTTCGTTGCCGGAATACTCGAAAGCAATTGCTCAATGCCTTCTGCGTTGTGTGCACAATCAACTATCGTCAACGGTGCTTGCGAAATCACTTCCAATCGCCCAATGAATCCAGTGTTCTTCGATAAATGCTCAATTCCTCGTTGAATCGAACGATCATCGATGGCAAAATAGCGTTTTAAATACTCAGCAGCTGTTTTTACCATGCGGTAATTGCGCTTTTGATAACCAAATAGGGTAGAAGGATATTCTTCGATTTCCAAAAGCGGTAAAATGTTTGAATGAACTTTTTCTACCGTGCTTTCAAATACCGGACGTGTTTCCGAATCGGTTTCTCCTAGGATGACTGGAATTCCTGATTTAATGAGGCCAGCCTTTTCTCCTGCAATGATTGCTCTTGTATCACCTAAAAGTTGCGTATGATCTAAACCAATGTTCGTAATGATGCTCAAAAGCGGTGTGATGATATTGGTAGCATCTAATCTTCCTCCTAATCCCACTTCTGCAATAACAATACTGCAACCCTTCGTTTTGAAATACTGCAAAGCCATCGTCCAAGTGATTTCAAAAAAGGAGGGAGCAATGTTCCACTCGTGTTCGCGTACTTGCTTGCAAAATTCAACGACAAATGCTTCCGAAATCGGAACGCCATTGATGCGAATACGTTCAGTAAAGTCGAAGAGGTGAGGAGAAGTGAATAAACCTACTTTTTCGCCACTTTCTGTCAAGATGGAAGCCAACATATTGGAAGTAGATCCTTTGCCATTCGTTCCACCTATATGTACAAAACGCAATGCTTCGTGTGGATTGCCAAAAAAGGCAACCAGTTCAGCGGTATTTTTTAATCCTGGATTGTATGCTGCTTGACCTTGTAAATGGTAAGCGGGAAATTGCCGAAATAACCAATCAATGGTTTCCGAGTAGGTCATTTAATGCGCTTTTAATACCAAATTGATTTTTTGTTCAGTCATTGGAGCTCCTTCTGCTTTGTTCCATCGTGCTTGTTGAACAACAAGGTTTCTCACTTGATTGATCAATTGTTCATCTGAACAAGTACTTGTAGCACGAATGACTTTTGGAGTGCCTACAATGATGCCGTCGGCGTTGATGTTAACCAAAAAGCTCAATTTACTGTCTTCATCTGCATTTAAGTTACTTGCATCTGGAGCAGTTATTAAAAAACGTTTTTCAACACGTTTGATCACTTTTGAATAATCTGCATACGTATCATCGTTGCCTATTCCTCCTTCTTTGTGAATGTCTGTACCTGAGAATGGACTTAGCGCGACATCTCCATGTTGTGAATAGGCAGTTTGTCCTTGTGTTGAACTATTGGTTCCGCCATTTTTTCCTCCGCCTGTTGAGCGTGATTGTTCAGTTGCTTGAGTTGAATTCACCAATAGGTCTAAAGGTGTGTACATCACAACTTCCGTTTTTTTATTGCTGCTTGTATGTTTTGTAGCCGCATGAACACTGAATGTGGTCAATAAGATCAATCCGACTAAGGTTGCGATCACAAAAGTGATGAATAAACTTGCGGTTTTGTCTTTCTTACGATGCTTGATTTCACTTGTTGGGTTCATATCTCTGGGATTAGAATACAAACCTTGAACGAAGATGCAGGAAATAGGTTACGTTACTGTGATTTGAAATGGTAAGTGATGGTTCCTTCCTGCCATTGTTTATCAGAAAATTCAAAACGCGACATCTTAGCGTATTTTTTAGCTTGTTCAATACAACATTCATTCGTTCCAGGAGGAGCTTGACTTGTTACAGTAATCACATCTCCATTGGAATTCACACGCACTTTGATCACTACTTTGGCATTGATTCCTTTCCCACAAGTATAACCAGGATTACGAACATACCAATCGTTTTTCTGATGGGCGTCTCTTCCATCTAAATCCCAAGAAACCATAGTTTCGCCTTCGTTGCTACTTCCTTTTGTGCCTGCTACACCACCGTTGCCACCTGCTTGACCTTGTTTTTGTTTGTTTTTAGCTTCACGATCGCGTTTGCGTTGGTCCATTTCTTTTTGGATGCGATCTCGTTCAGCTGCACCTCCAGCGTTTTTAAACTGTTCTTTTTCAAAGTCGTAAATGCTTTGTTCTGAATTGTTGTTTTTGCTTTTGGAAGAACTATTGTCAGAACTGTTTGAAGGAGTGTTTTTACTGGTAGTTGAAGGATCGTCTTCATCATCACTGCCTTTGTCTCCACCATCTACTGCTTGCGGTAAATTGTCACCGTTGTTGCCATCAAAGTTGAATTTACTTGGGGGAGTTGCAACTTCAGTTTCAGGATCATTGAGTGTAAACTGAACGGTATCACTCATTTCTTTCACCATGTCTAAAATAGGAGCGGGTCCCATGTTCAATCCTCTTTTAAGGAAAATGGCACCACCAGCAAATGCCAAGGTAGTAATGAGGATGACTACCAAGATCCAACTTTGAGCATTTCTAATGGCGTAACCACCGTATTTTTTGTTTTTGAAAAGCTTACTGCTAACAGAGTAGGAGAGTTCTTTCCATTCAGCATTATCTTGATACTCGTACAACGAGATCGCGAAAATGATAAATACCAAAATGAAAATAACAACCATTTGTGTTTGCTTTTTAGCAAAGCTAAGTCTTAGCGATGAGAATTAATCGTTTTTAATGAAGTTTAACTAGTTGGCGCTGACGCTTACAGTAAAACTAACTTTCATATTCGCAGCATTTGAAACAGCATTGTAACGAACTTGAGATTTGACCAATGCGATCACTTTCCGAATCAAAGCTTCATCATCAGTTGTTGTTCCGTTACGATCGTAAGTAGGAGTACCTACAATGTTTCCAGATGCATCGATGACTGCGTTAATTTTGATTTTACAATTTTCATCCGATTCGATTGAACTGGTATTTGGTTCAGAAATACGTTTTCTTTTTGGAGTTCCTCCACCAGAACCATTTCCACTTCCAGAACCGTTTCCTGGTCCATTGTCATTTCCAACTCCTGATCCATTGCCTGAACCTGATCCACCGCCAGATCCACCCGTTCCATTGAAGTAATTGGTACTGGTGTTTTGAGAAGAGGAAGAGTTATTATTGTTTTGATTCGTATTCGTGTGATTGGAGTTGCCTGAATTATGACGGATTGGACTTGAATGTTGCGTCAATACTTGTTCCGTTTGTGGAACATATTGATTCGATTGTTCAGCCTCTACAGGTGTACCTGAACCTCCTCCACCTGGACCTTCTTCCAATATGACGTTTTCCAATGGAATCAACTCCATTTCAGCGTCTTTGTACAATAATTGTTGAGGAATAGGTGGGGTTGGGATAGAAAAACCTAACAAATAGAGTGTTGCAACAAGTGCAACAACGACACTTCCAGCGATGATGCCAGCTACTTTCTTGTCTTGCTTTTGACGTTGCTTGTAATAGTCAAAGTCCGTTAGTTCAAAATCCATAATCACTAATTTAACCAGCTTTTGTGGCAATTACAAATTTCAATTGATTTTTTAGTCCCATTTGTAAGACATCAATCAAGGTTTGAACCTCCAAATCTTTCGCTGGACGAATAACGACTGTTTTTGTTGTGTCACCTCTTTCACTTAAAGCTTCCAATAAACGCTTTTCCAACATATCTGGAGCAACTTCTTCTTTGTCCAAAAAGTATTGTTTCTCTTTGGTTACAGAAAGCGTTAGATATTGCTTAGCAGTATTATCAGTGTTTTTCGCTTCAGGAAGCGGTACCTTGATCACGTTCGGGTTTGCTAATGTGGAGATGATCAAAAAGAACAAGAGCAAGAAGAACATGATGTCGCTCATGGAGGAGGTTTCTACCCCTGCATGGAAGCGTTTTCTGCGTTTTATTGCCATTTGCT
>JADLGD010000095.1 GCA_020849495.1 Fluviicola sp. | reverse complement strand
TAACGCATTGAATCATTAGGTGTCATGATGGTATCCACTTCACCATCCCACGTAAAGACGCGCATTTCTGTTGGTTCATTGAACGCTTTTTTGATGTCTGCCTCTGAAAAACCAGCACTTGACATGTTGATGTAGCGATCTGATCGCGTCATAGATGTGCGCATGATACTGTTCACTTCAGCATCTGTCAGTGAATTAGAGAAAGGCCAATTTTTTAATCCTTTGTTGTTGCGGTCAAATTTTGGCTGTAAATTTTCCTTCAAATGTTCTACCAATGCATCTTCTGCATATTCTTGCATGTCCGCATTGATGGAAGTATAAATGCGTAGTCCATCGCGGTAAATATCCCAAGGCAAACCGTCTTCACGTTTGAATTTCAAACTTCCATCAGGGTTTTTCTCACTCAATAAAGTGGAAATTTCTCCACGTAATTGTTCACGGAAATATGGAGCAGTTCCCGTTTTGTGATCCACCACTTGATAATCTGTTACCAATGGTTTTTTAGATAACTGTTCATATTCAGCTTGAGTTAGTTTGTGACGTAAGGCTTCATTTCCATTGTCTGAATTCACTAACCATTGTTTTAAAACTTGATTACGACGACCAACTGCACGTAAACTATCGTTGGCTCTTGCTTCGCTGACTTCTTGATTCGTAATGCTTTCAGGACTTACACCTCTTTTCAATGCAAGTGATTGTCTGTAATTTTTGATTTTGAAAGTGTAAGGATTGAACAAAGCAGGGTTTTTACACATCCCTACAAGCATTGCCGCTTCTTCTTTTTTTAGTTGCGCTGGTTTTTTGTTGAAATACACTTTGGCAGCATTGGAAATACCAACTGCATTGTACAAGAAATCAAATTGGTTCAAGTACATCGTAATGATTTCTTCTTTTGTAAAACGTTGTTCCAAACGAGTAGCAATGATGTTTTCACGTGCTTTTTCATTCAAGCGGCTCCACATTCTACCAATTCTACCGCTAGATCCACCGTCGATTTCAATGCCGTTTGCTCTAGCTAATTCTTCGCGCTCACGGTTTTGCAAGGTGAACAATTGTTTTGCTAACTGTTGGGTAATTGTAGATGCACCACCTGCACCACCAACATTCAAGATTGCTCGTCCGATTGCTTTGAAGTCAACACCAGAGTGTTTGTGAAAACGCTCATCCTCTGTTGCAATCAATGCATCAGTTACATTCGGACTGATATTGCGGTATTCAACACTGGTACGATTAATTTTCCAATACCTCCCTAATTCCGTTTCACCATCATCTGCAATGATAACAGATGCCAACAATTCCGGTGGATTGTCGAGCATTGCTACTGGAGGAAGGTCGTCTTCTGATTGAAACAAAAGCAAACCTGCTATAAAATAAATGGGAAACGTTGCAAACAACCAATAAAAGATTGTTGCGCGTTTGTGTTGTTTTTCTGAAAATGAAGGTTTTAATCCCTTGCTATCTTTCGCCATAACACCTATTTGAATGGTAAAAATAATGAAATACTCATCGGTAGGCAAATATCGTTATTCGTGCATTAACTACCACTTTTTAGATAGATACTTTCTAACAAAAAAATGCTAAAAAGTGTGAGATTTTTTGATTTGTTCCAATTTGGAAGATGGTTTAGTTGTTTTGAAACCTTTATTCAACAAAAAAACGGACACTTTCGCATCCGTTTTCACGTGTAATTCTATCGTGTTTTGCTTGAAAACAAAAGTTTTAACAAATCTTTATTGAGCCGCATTGCCGTTTGCTCAAATTCAGAAGTTTACTTCTTCTTATTATAGTCTTTGATGAACATTTCTATTGCTGCAGTCATGCTTGGAGCATTAGGCATCGGTGCGTGAACATCCAAGCGCAAATTGTTTTTGACAACAGCGTTTGCAGTTGTTGGTCCGAATGCAGCAATAACCGTTGTGTTTTGCTTGAAATCCGGGAAGTTTTTGAACAATGATTCAATTCCTCCTGGACTAAAAAACACCAACATGTCGTAGTACACATCTTCTAAATCACTCAAATCAGCAGCAACGGTGCGGTACAACATCGCTTTTGAAAAAGGAATTTTAGCAGCTTCCAATGTTTCAGGAATTTTATCGCGAAGAATGTCTGTACAAGGCAATAAGAATTTTTCACCTTTGTGCTTTTTAATCGGATCAATCAAATCTTCAATGGTTTGTTTACCAAAGAAAATTTTGCGCTTGCGATAAGTCACATACTTTTGTAGATACAAGGCAACTGCTTCAGAAATACAGAAATACTTCATGGTGTCAGGCACTTCAAAACGAATTTCTTGTGCGATTCTGAAGAAATGATCAACTGCCGTTTTAGATGTTAGAATAATCGCAGTATGCTCAGGAATGTTAATCTTTTGAGAACGGAATTCTTGTGCAGCGATACCTTCTACTTGAATGAAAGGTCTAAAATCAATTTTTAACTTGTATTTATCAGCCAAATCGTAATATGGCGATTTATCTCCCTCGGGTTTTGGTTGAGAAACCAAAATAGTCTTGATGCTCAAGGTCTTCGTAGTTTTTATTCGTTAAACATATTAACCTAACCAAGTTTGAATCTCAGCTCTAAAAAGTAGTCTAGCTACAATTAAAAGAGGTAAAATTTCAAGGCTCCAAAAGTACAAAATAATATAATACCATGGCACGCTATTATTAAGTCCAATAAAAAACCCTCTAAACACGCGTAAAACAAAGAAAAAAGCATAGGTTATAATCAATACCCATTGACTTTTTACAACCCAGTCTGCCTGAAAATAACTAAAGAAAAATTCCAATAAGATGATGATACCCAGGGCTAGTGAGTTGTTGAGGGTGAAATAATTAATCTCACTTGCCAATTCTTTTTGACCTGTTAATGAACCAGCAATTCTACAGATTGTGAGTTGATAGATCAAATAAATAGTTGGGGCAAACAATGGAATAATCAATTGATTCCACTGAGTCAATGGTGTACGAATAAAAAAGTACCAATAAATAGCACCAGAAGTAATCATGGCAAATTGCAGACTCAACAAGATGGTGGTACCTGTTGATACAATAGCACCTTCTTTCTGTTGATCTTCCAAACTGTGAAATAAAAAGGTGTTTTGACCAATCAACCCAAAAATTTCTCGTTGTCTTAATCGGGCCATTGAAACAAATAAGATACAGCTGATTAAAATGATAAGCACTAAGGTAGAATGCTCAGAAACACGAGGAATGAGTTCCATTTCTCCTGAAGAAGCTTCAGCTTGTTGTAAAATCCGAACGAACAAATTCACCAGTTATTCCTTTTAAGAATACAAAGGTAGTGTTTCAATGATTCACTCGTGCGTTTTTGTTGATTCATCCTTTTGATTACTTTTGCACTGTTAAATATTAAACGAAAGACATGAAAACCGATTTATACACTCATCCTGATTATCTATTAATGGATGAATTGCTTACGGATGAGCAAAAATTAGTGCGCGATGCTGCTCGTGCTTGGGTGAAAAAAGAAGTTTCACCAATCATTGATGAGCATTATGAAAAAGCTACTTTCCCGATGCACTTATTGAAAGGCTTGGGTGAAATTGGTGCTTTCGGTCCTTATATTCCTGAAGAATATGGTGGTCCTGGATTGGATCAAATTTCTTATGGTTTAATCATGCAAGAATTAGAGCGTTGTGACTCTGGCTTGCGTTCAACTGCTTCTGTTCAAAGTTCTTTGGTAATGTACCCTATTTGGAAATATGGTTCTGAAGAACAAAAACAAAAATACTTACCGAAATTAGCGACGGGTGAAATGATGGGATGTTTTGGTTTGACTGAACCAGATCATGGATCAAACCCTGGTGGTATGATTACCAATTTCAAAGATATGGGCGACCATTATTTGTTGAATGGTGCAAAAATGTGGATTTCAAACGCTCCATTCGCTGATATCGCTGTTGTTTGGGCAAAAGACGAAACTGGTCGTATTCACGGACTTGTTGTAGAACGTGGAATGGAAGGTTTCTCAACTCCTGAAATGCACGGTAAATTATCATTGCGTGCTTCTTCTACAGGTGAATTGATTTTTGTAAACGTAAAAGTTCCGAAAGAAAATTTATTGCCTGGCCGTTCTGGTTTAGGAGCACCTTTGAGTTGTTTAGATTCTGCTCGTTTTGGTATCGCTTGGGGAGCTTTAGGTGCAGCAATGGATTGTTATGATCAAGCTTTGCGTTACTCTAAAGAACGTACACAGTTCAATGTTCCAATTGGTGCTTTCCAGTTGATTCAAAAAAAATTGGCAGAAATGATTACTGAAATCACAAAAGCTCAGTTCATGACATTGCGTGTTGGTCAATTGCGCAACGAAGGTCGTGCAACTTCTGCAATGATTTCAATGATCAAAAGAAACAACGTTGAAATTGCTTTGGATATCGCTCGTGAAGCGCGTCAAATCCACGGAGGAATGGGTATTACTAGTGAATATTCAATGATGCGCCACATGGCAAACCTAGAGTCTGTAGTAACTTATGAAGGTACTCACGACATTCACTTGTTGATTACAGGTATGGATGTGACTGGAATTCCTTCATTTACACGCGAAATGCCAGATTTGAAATAACATCAAAAAATAATTTATATTTAAAAGTTGAATCAGAAGTGAAAACGGACGATTCAACTTTTTTTTGATTTTAACTTTTTAATATGGAAGAAACACTAGACAATTTATCGTTTACAACAAAACCGAAAGAAGACTTAAGTGGAGCAGGCGGAGTGCTAGCAATGGGCATTATTTCTATTCCTTTTTGCATGGGATTAATAGGACTTATTTTAGCAATTGTAACTTTGACAAAATCAAAGCAATTGATTAGTTTGTACAATGAATATCCTGATAATTATACAGAAAGTTCGTTCAAGCGTGTGAATGCAGGTCGAATATGTGCAATCGTAAGTTTGTCTTTATTAGGACTTGGGATTGTTTTATTGTTAATGATAAGCTCAATGTAAACATCTTTTTTTACAACAAAGCCCGCAATTTACGTTGCGGGCTTTGTTGTTTCTGAACGAAATGAGGGGGTGCTCAATTCCATAAAACCATGCCTCCACTATGCAATGAATCACGGAAAGTTTCTTTTAGTTTATTCATTTTCTTAATGGCGTTTTCATCACCTAATTGTGCTTTCAATTTCGTTTTATAATAAGCATCTAAGGAATGACCAAAGACATCTTGTTCCAATCGGCGCTTTATTTCGCTGATTCTTCCAGTAACACCGATTAAAAAATGTTCGATATCACCCAACTCTTTGAGTTCATCGTCATTTAAGTTGGCTTTTTTCAATAGTTTGGAATAACGAGGCAACATGCTATTCAAAAGATCCATGAATCTTTCTAGCTCTCGCTCAATTGCCGCTTGTTGCTCTTTTAATCCCATCGCTTGAGAAAATTAAACCAAAATTTTGAAAGTCCAAATGCATTTCGATATTTTAACATTTAAGTCCTTCATTCTGTTCGATGATGGTCTAAATAAATTCAAGTAATTTCGCAACATGTCTGGTATTTACATCCACATCCCCTTTTGCGCAAAAAAATGCTCTTATTGTGATTTTTACTTTTCTACAACTTTTGCGTCCTACCGGACAAGAATGGTAAATGCATTGGCACATGAAATAGTTCTTCGCAAAAAAGAAGGAACGAACCAACAACTAGAAACCATCTATTTTGGGGGAGGAACACCCTCTATTCTTTCTATTGAAGAATTGGAGTTGCTTCTACAAACGATGAAAGATACCTTTTCCATCAATCCTTTGGCTGAAATCACCTTGGAGTGCAATCCGGATGATTGTACGACTGAAAAATTAACTGCTTGGAAAAACCTGGGAGTCAATCGCTTGAGTATTGGTGTTCAAACGTTTGAGCCAAAACAACTAGCATGGATGAATAGAACACACGATGCTTCAGATGGTTTAGCTGCGGTCAATAGAGCCATAGCAACAGGTTTTGATAATTTGACAGTGGATTTGATGTACGGTTTACCCGATATGTCGCTCGAAGAATGGGAACAACAAATTCATCAAGTTGCAAGTTTGAACATTCAACACATTTCTGCCTATTGTTTAACCATTGAAGAACGAACTCCTTTAGCGGCTTGGGTCAAAAAAGGGATGATTCATCCTGTTGATGCGGATCTCCAATCCGAACAATTTGAATCCATGATAGCGTGTTTGTCTTCTTATGGATTTGAACAATATGAGATTTCGAATTTTGCTCGAAATGCGTCCTATTCCAAACACAATTCCTCTTATTGGAAAGGCAAAACATACATTGCAATCGGTCCTTCTGCTCATGGATACGATGGTGTTTCACGTTATTGGAATTGCGCAAATAACCAAGAATACATGCGAAACATAGAACAAAATGTTTTGCCGGAAACAAAAGAACAATTAACTAATCAAGACCGTTTCAATGAGTTGTTGTTAATCGGTCTAAGAACCGTTTGGGGTGTAG
>JADLGD010000094.1 GCA_020849495.1 Fluviicola sp. | reverse complement strand
TTCAATTTGACACATTTCTTGCATCACTGCGATTAATGGAGCAGCTGAATTGGTTGTACAAGATGCGTTACTATATATGGTTTCAGACCGATTGATTAAATGATCATTCACCCCTAAAACAATTGTCGGTATATCTTCTCCAATAGCAGGCGCAGATAAAATCACCTGTTTTGCACCTGCTTCTAAATGTCCACTCGCTAATGTTCTTGTTAAGAATTTACCCGTAGATTCAATCACAATATCCACTCCTAGTTCCTTCCAAGGAATTGCAGAAGGTTGATTGAATTGTGTAAACACAATTTTATCGTTTGAAGGTAAAATCAATTCATTTTTGGAAACTTTAAATTCACCTGCTAGTCTTCCATGAACACTATCATAGCGCAATAAATGAGTCAATGTTTCAATTGGCGCTAAATCATTGATAGCAACAACTTCTATATCATCTAATTGCAAGCATAAACGTGTAAAACACCTTCCTATCCTACCAAAACCATTTACCCCTACTCTTATTTTTTCTGACATGTGTGTATTTTACGAAGTTGAAATTAATGAAAAGTTATGGATCCTTTAAACAAAAAATGCCCCAACAAAGTTGAGGCATTCGTTAAATTTCGTTGAATCAATGATAGACATGAACACATCCTTGTTTTTCTAATTCTTCGTCATTATCCAATACCGCTTTAATCGTATAGAAATAAACGCCTTCTTCTACAATTGCACCATTGGAAGTTTTTCCTTTCCAGTAATCAGCAGGATTAATAGACTCCCAAATATTGTTACCCCATCGGTTTTGAATTGTAATTCGATACTCTTTCACCCCACTGTAATTGATTACAAATTCATTATTCCCTTGAGTTGAACTAAGGACAATAATGTTTGGTGCTTGAATATCACAGATTTTAATACCTACAATTGACGAATCTGTATAATCATTACATTCATTTGAAACAGTTAAATAATATGTTCCGGAAGAACTTACCGTAATTGCAGTTTCTGTAGAACCTGTACTCCATAAATAAGTGTCATTTTGAGATGCAGCATAACTTGTAATCACAGCACTAGATCCCTCACATATTACGGTATCAGGTAGACTAGTCCAAGCCCAGTTCTCAAAGAAGATAGTCGACGATAATTCTATTCCACATGTATTATCAGTAAAATTAATAGTATATGTACCTGGAATACTTGATGTTATTGAAGGATTCAATACTGTTTCATTAGGTAAAAACCGAATATTAGTATCAGGAGATGACCAAACACCACCACTTACTGCAAAAGTTCCTGAAACATTGAATTGAAAATTACAAGCAAACGTATCTTCAAATATTAATGGTGCTTGATTATAATTAATTGTAAAGGTTGTGTCTTCTTGACATAAAAACAAACTGTCTTGAATTGTCAATGTGTATGTACCAGCAGTTAAATTTGCAGAAAAAAGCGAATCCAGCGCAGGGTTTGGAATACCCCATGTTACATTTCCAAAAGATAATGAATCAGGTAAATATAGATTAGTAATAGTATCTGGTGAACAAATTGAAAAATTACCAGCCAAATTTATAGAAAATGGTTCTGCAATCGAAAAGTATTCTTCAATTCGCTTGTAACAACCATTTAAACTTACAGTAACCCCGAAATTTTGAGCTGAATCTAAAAACATGGTGCTACCAGTACTAAAATCATCCCATAAATATGAATCAAAAGGACCATTCAAAACAGAAACTGTAAGTGAATCACAAGCCTCTAGTGGTGTTAATTGTGGATTTAAATTTGACAATCCTGTTGTATCAATTTGAATAACGAAAGAAATAGTGGTTACACCTGGTGTTGGAGTTGCATCATCTGTAGCAGTAACTGTAACATTCCAACTACCAATTGACGCTAAATCACCAACAGCTCTTAAAATTATGGATGCTGTATTTCCACTTATATTTCCAACTTCTTGTAAAGTTGTCAATCCACCATTTGAAAATGTAATCGAAGTACTTTGAGTTGTTTCAGGCGATAAAAAATTAATAGAAATATCTGCTGTATCTCCTAATGCACAGATTTTAAACGTATCACATGCTGAAATACCTTCAGCGATAGGTGGAACATTTCCAATGTTACAAACATCAAAATAAAATGATTTGTAATCTAACCAGCTTATACCATCAGCATTCCCTAATGCACCATCAAAATCATTCCCAGCATGATCAAACCTTGAGATTAAGAAAAAAGAAATGTTATCACCTTTGTTAGCACCAGCAGTTGCTGGTACTCCATCAAAACCATTTACCCCATTAGATGCATCTCCAGTTGTCCATTGCATATCCTTATAGCAAAACGCAACATTTCCGGAAGAAATAACGGGATCAGCACCATCCGTAATTATTAGTTGAAAACTGTTTAATTTATCTCCATGAGTGTCATAATATCCAACATCTTTCCAATTTACAAAAACAGCAGTGGGAGTAATTTTATATAAAACTTGTCCAAAACCTCCTCTTGTATCAACATCTCCCCAAAATGGAGCAATGATCGGATTATTACCACCTGATGGAAAAGCAGTAGCACTAAATGTTGCCATCGGTCCAGTAAAAGTAACATTTCCATTATTATTGATATAAATCTGATTATATGTTTGACCATACATACAGAAGTTGAATGGAATATTTATCAAATTTGAAGACCCGTCATCATTAGGAAGAAGGGCAAGAGTATATGTCCCATCTGGTTCAACATAACAATCACAAGCACCTGATTTTTCATTCGATGATGGAGATATTACAGTAGGAAGAAAAACAGTAGAAGAAGTATCATACACTAGTTCTACATTATTTAATTGATTTAGCAACTTCAATGAATCATATTGAGGTGAATCAACCATTACTTGGGAAAACAATATTGAACAAAACAATATTGTTGGAAAAAGAATAATAAATTTCATTATTTCTGAATTAATTATTAGTAAAACAACTTTTTTTAAACAATGGTTGCTTTAAAGTGTAAAACTATTCATAAAAAAATGAACAATCAAGTAAATTTAAAGCTTAGTTTTGTAAAGCAAAAGTTCAAAATCAAATGGAAATTCAACAATTAAAAGCAGTTGCTAGTCAGGTTAGAAGAGATATCGTACGAATGGTATCTGGTGTAAATTCAGGTCATCCTGGTGGATCATTAGGCTGTGCAGATTTTCTAACAGTGCTTTATTTTAACCAAATGAAACACAATCCAGATCATTTTTCAATGGATGGAAAAAACGAAGATTTATTCTTCCTATCCAATGGACATATTTCTCCGGTTTGGTACAGTGTGCTTGCTAGAGCTGGTTACTTTCCAATAGAAGAACTGGGAACTTTTAGAAAATTAAACGCTCGTTTACAAGGTCACCCTAGTGTAGATAAAAAAGTACCTGGTGTTCGAATGGCATCTGGATCTCTTGGTCAAGGTTTGTCAAATGGTATTGGTGCAGCGTTAACTAAAAAACTAAACGGCGATTCAACTTTAGTCTATACACTTCACGGTGATGGTGAATTGCAAGAAGGACAAATTTGGGAAGCTGCTATGTATGCCGCAGCAAACAAAGTAGATAATATTATTGCAACCATTGATTTGAACGGACGTCAAATTGACGGAGATACAGAAGATGTATTGTCTCTTGGAAATCTTGGCGCAAAATGGCAAGCTTTTGGTTGGGAAGTTTTAGAAATGGACGGACATAACATCGAAGAGATGATTGCCGTTCTAAATAAAGCTAAAGCTATGACTGGAAAAGGAAAACCAATTGTTATTATTATGAAAACCGAAATGGGTCAAGGAGTTGATTACATGATGGGATCTCATAAATGGCATGGTGTTGCACCAAATGCAGAACAATTGCAAGTAGCATTGAATCAATTAGAAGAAACACTTGGTGATTATTAATCGTCTATGAAACTATTACGTGTCATATTACTCTTGTGCTTTTTTAGCTCTTTTCAAGCTAAATCACAAGAATTGACGCGTATTCTTTTCATCTTGGATGCCTCTAATTCAATGAATGCTAATTGGGGTACCCAAACACGAATTGAAGCAGCAAAGGAATTATTAGCAAAAGCTGTTGATAGCTTAAGAGGTTCAGCAAATTTGCAAATTGCATTAAGGGTTTACGGACATCAATCACCGGTTACTGCTACTTATCAAGATTGTAATGACACAAAACTAGAAGTCCCCTTTGCTAAAGACAACTATGATGCTGTAAAAAACCGTATTCGTTCGATTGCAGCAAAAGGTACAACCCCTATAGCAAGATCTTTAGAAGCTGCTGCAGGCGATTTTCCAGATCAAAATGCTCGAAATATCATTATTTTAATCACTGATGGTTTAGAAGCTTGCGATAATGATCCTTGTGTGATTGCTAAAAAACTCCATGACAAAGGTGTAAAAGTGACGCCTTTCGTTATTGGTTTGGGATTAGATCTTTCCTACCTAGAGCAATTCAAATGTATTGGTAGTTATACTGAAGCTGAAACAAAAGATGCCTTTAGATCCGTTTTAAAATCAGTGATCAATAAAGCTTTGATCAATACAACAGCTCAAATCAATTTGAATAATGTAAACGGTGTGCCCATTGAAACCGATGTGACTGTTTTCTTATACCAAGCTGGCACACAAAAATTAATGTACACGTTTGAACATACCATTAACCGTTGGGGAAATCCGGATACGTTAGTAATTGATCCTAATTTGAAATATGACATTGTTGTAAACACGATTCCTAAAGTAGAGAAGAAAGGTGTTACTTTAATGAAAAATACTCATAACACCATTGTATTGAATTGTCCGCAAGGTTTTATACATGTGAAATTCTCCAATGCAACTAAACCATATACAGTTGATGTTCGAGTTACACAAAAAGGAAATCCTACAACATTAAACACACAATTTGTCAATACAACTGATAAGTACATTGTTGGAACGTATGAATTGGAAATTTTGACCCTGCCTCGTATTTATCAAACAGTAACGGTTACTCAAAGTTCAAAAGAAACCATTAATATACTAGCTCCTGGTCAATTGACTTATTCAACGCCTAAAGCTGTAGCAGCTCAAATCTTTGTAATAAAAGAAGATGGTACAACCGAATGGGTTTGCAATTTAGACCAAACAAATCTGACCGGTTTTGTTGCATTACAACCTGGAAACTATAAAGTGGTTTACCGTCAAAAACAGTTGCGATCAACAACATATACGATGGAAAAATCGTTTAAAATTCAATCAAATAAAACAACTCCAATTAATTTATAATACACAAAAATGAAGCAATTTGAAATTTTAGGAAACAAAGACACGCGATCTGGATTTGGTGAAGGCTTGTTGGAAGCAGGACAGAAAAATCCAAATGTAGTTGGTTTATGCGCTGACTTGATCGGTTCACTTAAAATGGATGCGTTTAAAAATGCATTTCCTGAGCGCTTTTTTCAAGTTGGAATTGCTGAAGCTAATATGATTGGTCTTGCAGCTGGTATGACGATTGGAGGTAAAATTCCTTTCACAGGTACTTTTGCGAATTTTTCAACTGGTCGTGTTTACGATCAAATTCGTCAATCAGTCGCTTATTCTCAAAAGAATGTGAAAATTTGTGCTTCTCACGCGGGATTAACATTGGGTGAAGATGGAGCAACACATCAAATTTTGGAAGATATTGGTATGATGCGTATGTTACCAAATATGACAGTTATTGTGCCTGCTGATTTCAATCAAACGAAACAAGCTACCATGGCAATTGCTGATCACGTTGGTCCTGTTTACTTGCGTTTTGGTCGTCCAGTTGTTCCAATTTTTGTGAAACCAGATGCAAATTTTGTCATTGGTAAAGCAGATCTTTTAATCGAAGGAACGGATGTAACCATCATTGCATGTGGACATTTGGTATGGAAATCCATCGAAGCAGCTCAACAATTAGCAGAAAAAGGAATCAGTGCTGAAGTAATAAATATGCACACGATTAAACCTTTGGATGAAAAAGCTATCTTAGATTCTGTTCGCAAGACAAAATGCGTTGTTACAGCTGAAGAGCACATGATGAACGGAGGTTTAGGAGAAGCAGTTTCGCAAGTTTTAGCAAGACAGTTCCCAGCACCTCAAGAATATGTAGCCGTAAATGACACCTTTGGTGAATCTGGAAAACCAGAAGAATTAATGGTGAAATACGGTTTAGACACGATTAACATTGTTGAAGCGGCACAAAAAGCAATTCAACGTAAATCATAAAAATTCACATGAACATTCCCGATGAAGAAACGATTGTTCAGTATCTTCATCGGGAAGATGCAAAAGCCCAACTGGCCTTTGGTTGGGTAGTTGATGCCTACAGTAAAAAACTGTACACCATCATCAGACGTTGGGTTAGTAATCATGAATTGACCAACGATATTCTACAAGAAGTTTTTATTAAAATCTGGAAAAACAGACAACAATTCCAAGGGAACAGCGCATTGTTTTCATGGATTTACCGTATTGCTTACAACGAAACATTGTTGGTGATTCGAAAAGAAAAAAAACACCTGACAACTGATCTTGATGCTCCAATCATTGAATTTAATCATTCATCTGAACACTTTGGAAAAATAAGTCCTGAAGAAATCACCCAGTGGCTGATGGAAGCATTGGAAACATTGCCTGAAAAACAACGCCTTGTTTTTGAATACAAATACTTTGAAGATTTAAAATACGAAGAAATAGCCAAGCTAACTGGTGGATCAGTTGGTGGATTGAAAGCCAATTATTTCCATGCAGTTGGAAAAATTGAAGCTTTTTTAAAATTGAAATTAAACCATTGATAAACGAATGAATCTTAAAGACGTGAATCAGAACGAAAAACATATCATTGATGATTTAAAGGTGAACGCAACTCCCCTTCCTTCAAATGAATTCTTTGAACAATTCAAAGCTGACATGATGAAGCAGGTAAACGAAGTTCAACCTGAAACGAAAATTATCCCTCTGTACAAGCGCTGGTATAGTTGGACAAGTATTGCTGCAGCAATTGCGTTGATCATCACATTGAATTGGAATCGAACGGATGTACAAACACCAAACAAACAAAAAGTTGATTTTTCTTCTGTTAGTAAAGCTGAAATTCTAGAATACATGGAAGAAAACATTGACGATGTTGAAATTGCTCAACTTGCAGAACATTTGGACGAAATCCCTCAGGTAGATCTGTCAAATACCGTCGAAACTCCATCCAACGACATAGCAGATCAACAAAACAATCAAAAAGATGACTTGTTTGAAGACCTGGACAAAGATGAAATCCTGAAGTATTTACAAGAAGAAGATTTAGACCTCGAAGAAGAATTATTTATCGGAAGTTAAACCCAAAAAAACGTATCATGAACCAATCATTCAAATACCTGATTGCATTTCTTGTGGTGATTACACCACTTTTCGGAAGTGCTCAACCAGAAGGAAAGAAAAAACCGCCTACTGAAAAAGAGCGGGAAGATAAAATCGATAAATTGAAAATCGCTTTTATTTCACAAGAATTGACACTTACAACCGAAGAAGCTGAAAAATTTTGGCCCATTTACAACGAGTTGGAAGCAAAAATCAAAGAACTTCGAAAAGCAAATCGAAAAATTGAGAAAGAGGTAGAAGATAACTACGACAAACTTTCTGAAGAAGATGCGGAAAAGAAATTCGATGAAGTTCTTGCTAATGAAGAAAAGGAAATTGCACTTCGTAAAGAGTATAATGAAAAATTCTCTAAGGTAATTGGGCATAAAAGAACGTTAAAACTCTTAAGTTTGGAGCGTGAATTTAAACGCGAGTTGTTGGATGCTTTGAGAGAACAAGGTCCACCACCTCCACCCCCACATCATGGAAGACCAAATGACAGATAATAAAGCTGACTTTTTAAAAATTCTTGGACAAACAAATCCCTTCCCGTATTCAATTGAAGTTGAATCGGCAGAAGGGATTTTTATTTACGATAAAACTGGAAAACGTTACTACGACATGATTGCAGGTGTTGCCGTATCAAATATTGGCAACAAACACCCGCATGTGGTCAAGCGCATCAAAGATCAAGTTGATAAGTACTTGCACGTAATGGTTTATGGTGAATTTATTCAAGACACCAGTTTGGAGTTTGCACGAGCACTCACCAAAATTCTTCCTTCGTCCTTGAATTGTGTGTATCCTGTCAATTCAGGAACGGAAGCCAATGAAGCTGCACTTAAATTGGCCAAACGCGTAACTGGAAGAACCCAATTGATTGCTTTCAAAGGATCTTATCATGGCAATACACATGGATCCATGTCAGTTTCAGCTAATGAAACGAAGAAAACGCCTTTCAGACCTTTGTTGCCTGATGTGGATTTCATTCAATTGAATTGTCTGGAAGATTTAGAACGAATTACTAAGCGAACAGCTGGTGTCATTTTAGAACCCATTCAAGGTGATGCTGGTGTGAGACAAGCAAGTGTTGAATTTCTAAAAGCATTGCGTAAACGTTGCGATGATGTTGGAGCCTTGTTGATTTTTGATGAAATCCAATGTGGAATGGGACGTTCTGGAAGGCTATTCGCCTTCGAACACAGTGGTGTGGTGCCAGATGTGCTCACATTAGGCAAAGCAATTGGTGGCGGTTTGCCCATCGGTGTTTTTGTTTCAAAGTATGAATTCATGCAAGAATTGAAAGTTCAACCAATGTTGGGGCACATTACCACATTTGGTGGGAATCCGGTAGTAAATGCTGCAGCATGGGCTACTTTAGAAGTATTTGAACGTGAAATTGATTTCAAAGAGGTGGAGCGTTTGGGTGCACTTTTAGAATCGTATTTACAAACCATTGATGAAATCCAAGAAATCAGACGTATTGGGATGATGTATGCTTGTGATATGGTGAGCTTTGAACGCGTAGAAAAAGTGGTGAAGCGTTTGCTTGAATTGGGAGTCATCAGTTTTTGGTTCCTTTCGCATCCTTATAGTTTCCGTTTGTCTCCTCCATTAAACATCACCGAGGAACAGGTTCATGAAGTAGGGAAATTGATCCAACAAGCAGTAGCTGAAACGAAAGAGAACGTTTCATGAAACGAATACAAACAATTTCTATCAGTCCTGAAAATGCTGTTTTTTCAAGTCACGACCTCATTTTCTTGCCCATCGACCCCAACTTTCAGCCCACTGATGAGCAATTCAAACAATCAATGGCGCTTCTAGAATCAGATTATCCCGATTCTGAAATCATTGGAGATTGTTTTGAGCACACCCAATTCATTGATGCTGGTCAATATTTCGACACCATTCATTGCCCTTATTGCAATACTGAAATACCGCTTGAAATTTGGCAAAATTGGATGACAATTTCGTTTAAAAACACACAATTTGAGAACTTAGAAATCACTACTTCGTGTTGTTCAAAACAAAGTCAATTGAGCTCACTGAATTATAGTGGAGAAGATGGTTTTTCATCGTTTGTCATTCGTGTAAATAACCCCGAGCCCAACGATGCTATGGAAAAAGAAATTGTAGAAGACTTAGTTGAAATCAATCAAACACAATTTCGTTGTTTTTACCGAATGAGTTAATTGATAGTGATTTAAAACAATAATGGCATTATCATTGTTTAATACGCGAGTCAAATTTTAAACCCTATTACAATGAAAAAATCATTATTGATCATCGGATTTTTATTTCAATTACTTACAGCAAATGCTCAAACAGGTGTAATCTACAATTTTGCATTTAGAATAGATGACGAATTGGTTACCCAAATGAAAGCTCAAAACAAAGAACACCAGATTCTCAATATAGCTACTGTTGAGGATATGCCTAAAGAACTTTCTGATACTATTTCTTTGATCAGTGAAAAAATGATTGGTGAATTTCTTAATGCAACAATTTCAAGCATGAGACCAGAAGAAAAAATGGTCATGGGTGCATTACCTGAACATTTAATGTATTTACCTGCAAACACATTCAAAAAAGCAGTAAAAACAATGGAAAATCAAAATTTTTACATTGACATTGCTTGTCATATTGCTGCAAGTGGTGGAACAAAAATCACTTTGGCAAATGAATCTTTCTCAAAAGTAAAACCAAAACTCAGTCTAACAATAAAGGTTTTTAACCAAGAAAAGGAAATGGTAAATAGCCTGGAAGTTGTATTAAAGGATTTTGAAAAATTGCGTTCTCATACTTTTGAAAAAACGTATGGAATCAATGGACTTGGTCAAAACACAGATGAAGTAACCATTTCAGAAACCATCAATTCGAATGATGTCTTGAGAATGTACGTTATGGGACTAGTAGATGCTTTAAACTAAGCGTTTTAATAAAGATTGGAAATGGATTGTACTGAAGTTCAATCCATTTTTTTTTGATTGATCTTTTCTAAAAAACGTTCAATAACCGAATAGCACTTGGTTAATTCTTCAGAGGAAATACAATAAGGCGGATTGAGGTAAATCACATTTCCTAGTGGGCGAATCAAACAACCGTTTTCAATAAAAAACCGATAGGCTTCATCTCGAATATTGGAAAAATAGGTATTCCCCTCGCCTGTTTTGATCTCGAAGCGAACAATTGTTCCACAAATTCCGATGTTTTCCACTTTTGCGTTTTTTGACAATCGCTCAGCAAATTGGCGATGCATTTCTTCAATTCTAGCAACATTTTCCCAAGTTGCATGTGCTTCAAAGATGTCTAAACTCGCATTTGCAGCTGCACAAGCTAGCGCATTCCCCGTAAAACTATGTCCGTGTAACAAAGCTTTCGTTTTCTCTGGATGTAAAAAAGCCTCGTAAATTTCATTTGTTGAAACGGTTAAACCCAAGGGAACAACTCCACCAGTCAATCCTTTTGACAAACAAACGATATCGGGTTCATTGACACAATGATTCAAAGCAAATAACTTTCCTGTTCTACCCCAAGCAGTCATGACCTCATCAAAAATGACCAGTGCTTCGTTTTGGTGAGTTAAAGCGATTAATTCATCTAAAATTTCAGCAGCATACATGCGCATTCCTGCTGAACCTTGAATGATTGGTTCAACGATAACTGCTGCAATTTCACCCGTTTCCAGTACTGTTTTTGCTTGTTCTAAAAAAGCAGTTTTGTTTTCTGATGTTGGAAATGGTAAATAATCCACATCGAAGAAAAAATGCTCGAACGGCTGGTTGAAATAACCTCTTTCTCCAATGGCCATTGCTCCAAAAGTATCTCCATGGTAAGCGCCTTCTAAGGCAATGATGCGTTTTTTGGGGGTGTTTTTATTGTGCCAAAACTGAAATGCCATTTTCATAGCCACTTCAACAGCAGTTGAACCATCGTCTGAAAAAAAGACTTTTTCCAATCTCCGAGGAAGAATCGTTGCAACACGTTCTGCTAAGCGTATTGCCTGATTGTGAGTAGCACCAGCAAAAATAATGTGATCAACTTCTTTGACTTGTTTTGCTATTGCATCTGCGATGATCGAATTTCCGTGTCCGTGCACATTGACCCACCAAGATGAATTCGCATCAATGTATGTTTTTTCATCACTATCCGTTAAAATAGCACCTTTTGCTTTTACGATGTGCAAAGGCTCATCCGCAGTGAGCATTTGCGTAAACGGATGCCAGACATATTGTTTGTCTTTGCTTAATGCTGTTGATCGTTCCATGTTTTTGCTGCAGCTGCAATAGCTTCTTTTGTGAAATCTGTTATTTCTGGAATGGTAGTGATGTTTATTTCAGGAAAAGTGTTTTTATAAATGCGTTCACTTGCTGAATTGGATGCTCCATTAATAATCAATCCTGCAATTGGAATTTCTCGATGATACAAAGCATTCAAAGTCAATAAAGTATGATTGATGCTTCCTAAATAATGACGCGTAATCACGAATACAGGCAATTCCCAGTGTTGGAAAATATCAATGTAATTGAGCCCCTCATCGTTCAAAGGCACCATCAACCCTCCTGCCCCTTCAATGATGGTAGAACGTTCAAAATCCGGCAATTCAAAATCACTTTCATGTAAAACTTTCCCGTCAATTCGCGCAGCTTCATGGGGTGACATCGGCTCTGTGAGCAATTCTTTTTCAGGGATGATCTTCGTGTTACTAGTTAAACTAGCAACAAAAGCACTGTCTAAAGTATCTAATTCGCCAGCTTGAACAGGTTTCCAATAATCGGTTTGTAAGGCTTCACACAAAACTGCAGAACAAACTGTTTTACCAATTCCAGTTCCAATTCCAGTAACGACAAAATGTTGCTTTTTCACTTGATTCTGATTTAACATTCGTAAAGAACAGCAGAGAGCTTCTTTTTGTTGACGACTTTCTGTTAAAGCTTCCTAATTTGAATTACATGCGCAATTCAGCTCCAAGTTGTTCACTTAGTTTAATACGAATTTGTTCCATCACTTTGTCCACTTGTTCATCTTTCAAGGTTGCCTCAGCATCTTGGAATGTAAATGAAACAGCATAGGATTTTTTACCTTCCGGTAAGTTCTTTCCTTCGTACACATCAAACAATCCGATATTCTGCAAGATTTTTTTATCTGTTTTCTTCGCCAACTCTTGAATGGAAGCGAAACTCACTTTTGTATCCAATAATAAAGAGAAATCTCTACGAACAGCAAAGGTTTTAGGCAATTCCTTGTATTGAACCTTCGCTAATTTCAAAGCATCAACCAATGCGTCCCAATCCAAATCAGCTACAAAAACATCACTTTTAATTCCGAAGTGTTTTTTTGTTGCTTGATTCACCCAACCAATGTTCCCAACTTTGTTCTTCAAAATACGAACACTATAGCCATCTGCCAACAAATCTTCGTTTTCTAAAGCTTCTTCATTCATTAAATTACTTAAGCCTAAACGTTCAAATAACACATTCACGATTCCTTTCAACGTGTAAAGCGAAACTTTGTCATTCGAAGCATTCCACGATTCGTCGTTTTTACGACCGCTAATTACAAGTAGCAATCGTTTGTTTTCGCTGTAGTTTCCTTCTATTTTACGGTACACTTTTCCAAATTCAAACAAACGCACATCTGCTCGTTGTCTGTTTTGGTTATGCGCTACTGTTTCCAAGCCTTGAAAAATCAAGGATTGACGCATCGAAGCTAAATCTTGTGAAAGCGGATTCAACATCAATACATCGTTTGAAGATTGATACGTTCCTTTTCCAAGTTTCTCTACATATACAGGACTTGTCAGTGAATTATTCATCATTTCATTGAAGCCCAATCCTGCAAACACTTCGGAAAGATTTACTGTCAAACGCTCAACATCAGGTTTTGAAGTTAAAACCAAAGAAGTATTTAATTTCTCTGGCAATGGCACTTGATTGAAACCATAAATGCGCAAAATTTCTTCAATGACGTCAATCTCACGATCCACATCAATGCGGTAATTTGGCACCAATAAAGTCAATGCATCAGCAGTAGAACTGGTAATTTCAAAATCCAATGCTTTCAATATTGACTGAATGATTTCTGGTGCAATGGTATGTCCTAATACTTGTGCACAACGCGCATATCTCAATTCGACCGTGCGACGTTGAATTGGTTTTGGATATAAATCAACAGCCTCCATTCCAACTTTACCGCCAGCTACTTCTTGAATAAGTTGAACAGCGCGTTGAAGAGCATAAGGAACCAAATCCACATCTACTCCACGCTCAAAGCGGAAACTTGCATCTGTATTTAAACCATGACGTTTTGCAGTTTTTCTAACAGAAACAGGTTGGAAAAACGCTGCTTCCAAGAATATAGCCGTCGAATCATCTTGAATTCCAGAATCAATTCCACCAAAAACTCCTGCAATACACATCGCTTCGTTTGCATTCGCAATGACTAAATCTGTTGCATCCAAAGTTCTTTCAACGCCATCCAAAGTGGTGATTTTCTCACCAGCTTTAGCAGTACGAACTTGTACTTTACCATTCACTTTTTTCGCATCAAAAGCATGTAAAGGAGTTCCCAATTCACGCATGACGTAATTGGTTACATCCACCACGTTATTGATTGGAGAAAGACCAACTGCACGTAAACGTTTTTGCAACCAAGCTGGAGAAGCTTTAACTGTTACTCCTTCTATGGTAATCCCCATGTAACGAGGACATCTTTCTGTATCTAAAACTTGAATATCAACCGGCAAATTTGCAGCTACTTCGATTGGTTGAACAGCTTTTAACTCAAGTGTTTTTATTGATTGTTCGTGACAATTCATGTATGCTAACACATCTCTTGCTACGCCAATATGTCCCATCGCATCAGCGCGATTTGGTGTCAAGCCAATTTCAATCTGCACATCGTTTTCCAATTCCAAATAACTTGCTGCAGGCATTCCTACTGGTGCAGACGGATCCAAAACCAAGATGCCATCGTGACTTTGACCCAAGCCTAATTCATCTTCAGCACACAACATTCCGTGTGATTCAACATCACGGATTTTGGAAACCTTCATTTTCAAAGGCTGATCTGGAGTTGGGTAAAGCGTTGCCCCTACTTGTGCAAGAATTACTTTTTGTCCAACAGCTACATTCGGAGCTCCACAAACAACTTGTAGTACTTCTTTGCCATTGTTAACTGTCGTTACTTTTAATCGGTCTGCATTTGGATGTTGTTCACAAGTCAAAACTTCAGCTACAACAACACCTTCCAATCCACCTTTCACAGCTTCCAAGACTTCAAAACCTTCCACTTCGAGACCTGTGTCTGTAAGTAGTTGATCCAGTTCTTCGGGAGTTTTTGTAACAGGTAAAAATTCGTTGAGCCAGTTGTATGAAATTTTCATTGCTTGTGATTCTAAAATTGAAGGCCAAAAATAAGCATTTCCTTGGTTAAATACTGCTGTAATTTGCAATAGTTAGCTGAAATTTAAAACACTTTTAAGAAATCTTTGTTTCTTCAAAATCCTGCTTCTGTTCTAACGATTAATTACGTAAATTCGCTATCCAAATGAAACACCTTGTTCTTCTGCTCGTTTTCATAAGTTCAGTGACTTATGCGCAAGAATTCGCTACAGCGAGTGGATACATCTTGGAAGAAAAAACGGGTGAACCAATTATCGGAGCTCAATTTACACTACTAGAAAACAAAAAGGCTTGTGTCAGCAACGAATTTGGTTTCTTTTCTTTGAGTTCTGAAAAAGGACAATACACGGCGGTTGTTTGTGCTTCTGGATTTCCAAATGATACGATTTTCTTGGATTTAACTACGGATCAAGAATTGAAAATCCAATTGAATGATGATGTGAATGCGATTGATGAAGTAGAAGTCAACGCCAAACGCATGGATAATGTGAATTCTACTAAAATTGGTCAAATTGAGCTGGACATTGAATTTGTAAAAAAACTACCCGCATTTTTGGGTGAAGTAGATGTGATAAAAACCATTCAATTATTACCAGGTGTTTCTTCCGTTAGTGAAGGCGGACAAGGTTTTTATGTACGAGGTGGAAGTCCAGATCAAAACTTGGTGCTCTTAGACAACACCCATGTGTACAATGCCGCTCATTTGTTCGGTTTCTTTTCCGTGTTTAATTCTGATGCGATTAAAAATGTGAATCTGATAAAAGGTGGAATGCCTTCCAATTTTGGAGGACGTTTATCTTCTGTATTGGAAGTAAACATGAACGAAGGAAATAACAAACAATTCAAAGCAACTGGCGGAATTGGATTGATTTCATCGCGCTTAACATTGGAAGGACCTATTGTCAAAGAAAAAGGGTCGTTTATCGTTTCAGCAAGAAGAACATACATTGATGTATTCATGAAACAATTCATCAAACCATCGAGTTCTTTTTCAGGAACCAGTTATTATTTCTACGATTTCAATGCAAAATTCAATTACAACATTGGCAAGAAAGACAAATTGTATTTGAGTGGCTATTATGGGAAAGACTTTTTCAATTTTGGGAACAAAGAAGATGATTTCAGTGTCAAAATGCCTTGGGGAAATGCCATTGCTTCGTTAAAATGGACGCATTTGTTTAGCAATAAACTGTTCATGAATACCAGTTTGAATTTCACGGATTACCTATTCAGTTTCGGGTCTTCGCAAGAAAATTTCAACATTGAAATCAAATCAGGAATTCGTGACATGGGTGGAAAAATTGATTTCACTTATTATCCAAACAATCGCCACAACATGAAATGGGGAGTGGATTATTTACACCACAAATTTACCCCTGTAAGTATTTCAGCTTCACAAGATACAACCGTTTTTGATACCGGTTTAGCACAAAATTTATACAGTCATGAATCTGCCATTTATTTTTTAGATGAAGTCGATTTGAATGAATTTATTCGCATAAATGTAGGATTGCGCTATAGTATGTATCAGTTTGTTGGACCTTTCATCCGTTACACACAAGATGCAGTAGGAAATCCTGACAGCACCATCAGTTATGCAAAAAACGATGTCATCAAATTTTATCATGCATTAGAGCCTCGTATTTCAGCTCGCTTTTTATTGACCAAATCTAGTTCCATCAAAGCGGGATACATGTACAACAACCAATACGTTCATTTAACCAGTTTGAGTGCCGTTTCTATGCCTACAGATATTTGGTACCCTTCTACTGATATTGCTCAACCACAAAAAGGTTGGCAAGCAAGTGTTGGCTATTTTCAAAACTTTAATAACAACAAATGGGAAACTTCTGTTGAATTGTATTACAAGCAAATGAACAACGTCATTGAATACAAACAAGGAGCTTTACCGAGTGATAATGTCAATGACAACACGGATAACTTGTTGGTTTTTGGTAAAGGCTGGAGTTATGGCGCTGAGTTTTTTGTGAAACGTACCTTTGGAAAACTTACAGGTTGGATTGGTTATACCTGGTCTAAAACAGAACGTTATTTCCCCGATTTACAAGCAGATGCTTTTCCAGCAAAATACGACAGAAGACATGATTTAACCTTAGTTGGAACCTATGAATTGAACAAACATTGGACATTTGGTTTTATCTTTATTTATGCTTCTGGAAGCACATTAACCTTACCAAACAGTTGGTATGTGCAAGATCAAGATTTGTTATTCAACTACGGAAGCAGAAATTCAACGCGCATGGCGCCTTATCATCGTTTGGATTTAAGTGCAACTTGGTACGATAATCCAACCAAAAAGAAAATAGATAAAGTAACTGGTGAAGAAATCATCGTCAAAAAGCGCTTTAGACAAAACGTCAATATTTCCGTTTACAATGTTTACAACAGGGCCAATCCGTTCTTTTTGTACATTGACAATGATGGAAGTTTGTTGGATAATAATTTTAAAATCTCTGTGAAGCAAGTTTCTTTGTTTCCAATATTACCTAGTGTCACATGGAATTTCGAATTTTAATTAGTGCTTTGATAGTGCTTTTGGGCTTGAGCGCTTGTACAAAAGAGGTGAAAATTGACATTCCCGGTTACGAGGAACAGTTAGTGATTGATGGAAAAATTGAAACTGGTCAACCGCCAATTGTTTTGATATCAAAAACAAAAGACATCTACTCTCCTACTTCCTTGGATAGTTTTTTAAATGGGTTTCAATCGGGTGCAGTAGTGACTGTTTCAAATGGAACGGACACCGTTGTATTAGATGAAATCTGCTCCGACAATTTACCTCCAGGAACAGAACAAATTGCAGCTGATTTATTTGGGATTTCTGTAGCAGAATTAGCAGAATATCATTTATGTGCTTACACAAGTTTCAATACAGCAATTTGGGGTGAAGTTGGAAAAACCTATTCCTTAAATGTTCAATTTGAAGGAAATACCTACACTTCATCTACAACCATTTTACCTCCAACAGCTTTGGATTCTGTGTTTTGGAAAGAAGACCAAGATCCTGATCCTGGATACGGTTTTTCGTATGCAAATTTGACAGATCCATTGGGAACATTCGACAATTACATGTGGGAAGTAAAACGCATCAATATGGTAGATGGAGAACCGAAAGATGCCAATTTCACAAAAACGTATTCTCCTGTTTTCAATGATGAATTTTTCAGTGGAAAAACCATTGAGTTCTATTACGAAAATCCGATGTCTTGGCAAGATCAAGGTGTAGACAATAAAAATAAAGGCTATTATAAAATTGGTGATTCTGTGGTGATCAAATTTTCGAAATTAGACAAAGCGGTGTTTGATTTTTATGAACGCAAATACATGCAATTAGGTACAAGTGGAAATCCGTTTGCTTCACCAACAACCATTCCTTCGAATATTACTGGTGGTGCTTTAGGTGTTTGGGCAGGAATTTCCCCTTCATTTGACACGCTTTATTGTCAACCTTAGTTAAAGCTTTTCAAGCTTTTCGAATTGTTATTATCTTTGCAGCATGAAACAGACCGAAGATTTTATCAATATTCGACGATTGATCAAAAGCAAAAGTCCGCGTTTATACAAATGGATTCCAGGCTTTATTATTCGATACATTGAACGCATTGTGCACCAGAAAGAAATCAATGATTTTTTGGCTACACATGACAGTGTGAATCAACAATTCTGCACGGATGTTATCGAAGAGATTGGCATCAAGTATTCCATTGAAGGAATTGAAAACATTCCCAAAACAGGAAAATGTGTGATTGTCATGAATCATCCTCTTGGAGGAATGGATGCTTTGATTTTGGTAGAAGCTTTGCAAAACCACCGAACAGATATTAAATTCATTGTCAATGATTTGCTCTTAAGCTTAAACCGTTTGAACGATATTTTTATTGGCGTCAACAAACACGGTAAAACAAAAGGTAGTTCCCTGCTTCAAGTCAATGCTGTTTTTGGAACCGATCAATGTGTTTGCGTTTTCCCAGCAGGCTTGGTAAGCAGACGTAAAAAAGGTATCATTCGAGATTTAGAATGGAAGAAAGCCTTTGTCAAACAAGCGCGCCTAAATGATCAAGTGATTATTCCCGTGCACATTGATGGTCGCTTATCCAATTGGTTTTATAATCTGTCTAATTTTAGATCTGCGCTTGGAATCAAGGCAAACATCGAAATGTTGTACTTAGCAGATGAATTGTTCAAGCAAAAAGGTCAACATGTAAAATTCACTGTTGGGAAACCTATTTTAGCAAGTGAATTGGATACAAAAAAATCCGATGCAAGCCATGCAGAATGGTTTAGAAATCATATTTACTCCTTATCTTCGTGATTATGCACCAAGAACCCATTATACCGGCAATCGACAAATCCATTTTGAAAGATGAACTTCACAAAAGTGGTTTGATTCGTAAAACTCGTAAAGGCGATAATGAAATTTACATTATCAATATTCACACTGCCCCCAATGTTGTGAAAGAAATTGGTCGTTTGCGTGAAGTAACATTTCGAACAGCTGGAGGTGGAACTGGCCTGCCCTTGGATCTCGATGAATACGATACGAATGAAATTTGTTACCAGCAATTGATTGTATGGTCGCCAGAAGATGAAGAAATTGTTGGAGGTTATCGCTTTATTTTGTGCAAAAATGCGATTGATGCAGATGGAACAATACATCTTTCTACACATCATTATTTTGACTTTACAGATCGTTTCGTAAAAGATTACCTACCACATACTTGTGAATTAGGAAGAAGCTGGGTACAACCCAATTATCAACCTTCTGTCAACCCTCGAAAAGGATTGTATGCACTAGACAATATTTGGGATGGATTGGGTGCTTTGGCGAGAACTTATGAAAATGAGATCAAGTATTTCTTTGGAAAAGTAACCATGTACCCTACTTACAATCAAGAAAGTAGAGATTTCTTGTTGCATTTCATGAATCATTATTTCCCGGATAATGAACATTTGATGAAACCATATCAACCATTGGAACAAAATTACGATCGAGATTACGCAGAGAATCAACTCAAAGGTTTGGATTTTAAAGAAGGGTTTAAAGTATTGAATTCCTATGTTCGTGCTAGAGGTGAAAACATTCCGCCTTTGGTTAATATTTACATGAATCTATCTCCAACGATGAAAACTTTTGGTACGGCTGTCAATCCTGATTTCGGAGCAGTTGAAGAAACGGGGATTTTGGTGACCATTGAAGATATTTACGAAGATAAAAAAGAGCGTCATTTGAATTATTAATCCTTCTTATGCTGTCTTTAGTGACATTAAAAAATTGTAAAGTCAACTAAATCGTTTTTTATTGAACTTTTAGAAAAATCCCATTTCAGCAGTTGTTATACAGTTCATTTTGTCCAATCAAAATTTGATGGATTGATAAACATACTCTAATTTACACAGAACAAGGAGTACCTAGCTTTGTAGCGTAAAATAATACGATATGAAAGCTACTTCTCTAAAAGGTTTAAAAACAGGGTTCTTGTTTTTACTATTCGTTGTTTCTTTTGAAAATGCCTTTAGCCAAAACGCTTACATCACCAGTGTATTGATCAATTCTTGTAATGGTAGTTGCGGAGAAGGTGACAATGAAGTGATCTTTGGCAACACTGGAGGAGGAAGTTTACTTGCTACACCTGCCAATATGCAAGTCACTTATGGCTCTTCTCCTGCTCCAACAGCAACTTATACAGATGCTTTCACCAATAATGCTGTAACTACAGCTGCTCTGAATACTGCTGCTGGTTGTGCTTTGTTTATCGATGCAGCGGGAACAACCATTCCAGCTAACCAACCTTTTATCATTGTTAAAAACACCATTTGTAACAATGCTCTGGTTTGGTCACTTTTATGTGGTTCAGCTCCCATCTACATTGTTTATTCAACAGATGCTACTTGGTCTAGTGGAGGTAATTTTGGAAATGGAACGGGAGCTACACGTTATTTCTCATCTGTTTTTACCAATAGTTTAGGAACGTCAAGCTTGCAATACAATTACACCTTACCAGGAGCATTTGGAAATGATGGTGCATTCGCAAATTGGTCAAATACAGGAGGTGTAGCCAATTTTTATGGCGACAATGATTGTTCTGTAAGTTTATCAAATATTGCATTACCTATCGAATTGAATGGTTTTACTGCTCATTTGAATAAAGCAGGGAAAGTAGAACTGAATTGGCAAACAATCTCCGAAACGCGAATCGATCATTTTGAAATTCAACATGCAACAGAAGTACTAGCATTCAATAAAATTGCAACTGTTCCGTCAGAAGGAAATAATTCAAAAGGTGCTGATTATTCAATTCTATTTGAACATCCGGCGATTGGAGTGAATTACTTTTCGTTAAACATTTACAATTCTCTGATGCAACGAGAAGAAAGTAAAATGATTAGTATTGCTTACCAACCAAAAACAATAGTTTTTAACACTACCAATCAAACGTTGCATACGACAGCATCAGCGACCATTCAAGTGGTTTCGTTAGATGGAAAATTGGTAAAGGTTTTAAACGGATCAAACACCTATGATTTGAGTGATTTAGACGGCTACTTTGTGCTTTTCTCTGATGAAGAATCAAACAGATTAAAAATCATCGTGAATTAAATTTGATAGATAGTTCCATCCTCTACTACTTCTACGTTTTGAAAATGGGTTTTAGCTTCAGATTCATGAAGCTGACCATTTTCATAACGGGCACTTAAATGTCCAATTAACAGCTTTTGCACACCTGCTTTATCAGCAATCATTCCAGCTTGTAAAGCGGTTGTATGAAAAGTCGCTTTAGCGCGATCTAGTTTATTGTGCAAAAATGTTGCTTCATGGTACAAACAAGTAGCCTTTTCAATGAAAGGAATGATATTTTCCGTGTAAATGGTATCTGAGCAATACGCATAACTTTTTGGTTTTTTGGATGGATACGTGTAATCAGCGGCTCCCAAAACAGTTCCATCTTCCAATATCACATCTTCCCCATTTTTAAATTTGGGAATACAGGTAAGTGATAAGCCATCACGTTTGAATTTATCTCCATCTAGATGGCGTTCTTTTTCTTTTTCTTTGATCAAAAAGCCATTGGTTGGAATGCGATGTTTCAAAGGAAAGGTCCAGATTTCGATTAATTTATCTTCAAATAACAATTTGTGTTCTTTTCCATTCAACGGAACAAATTCGAGGGAGAAACCCAATTGTGCGCCACCTACTTCTAGTTGAAGTCGAATGATTTGTTCCAATTCTTCGGGACCGTAGATGGTGATCCCTTTATCTCGACCTAATAAATGTAAACTGCTTAAAAAACCAACCAAGCCAAAATAATGATCACCATGAAGATGGGAAATGAGAATGTGATTGATTTTTTGAATGTGAATTTTTGCTTTTCGCAACTGATTCTGCGTTCCCTCACCGCAATCGATGAGGATGTGACGATCATTACAAAAAACGTATTGAGCTGTAGGATTTCTTAGAGCTGTTGGAAGCGCTGCGCCGGAACCGAGAATGGTTACCTCAAAACTCATCTCAATTTGTGATCAAAGCCGAAGCCAAATCCTTTGTAGCTGTAATACTGAAAACGCGATCCAATTGAGCAATTGCAATCATTTTTGCAACATTGTCTTGCAAACCACAAATAACGAATTGACCGTTGGAATCTTTACACAAACGATTTCCTGAAAGAATAGCTGACAAACCCGAAGAGTCGCAGTATTTTGTTTTGGATAAATCGAGAATAATATTGTTAACTCCCCCCTTGTTCAAGAGTAATAACTCGCTTTTCAACTCAGGAGCATTTGCAGCATCTAATTTATCCACTTTCGTGCTAACAACTGCGTATTGTGATTCTTGTGTAATTTCGAAGTTCATGTTGTTTCGTGTTATTCAAATGTAATAAATTATTGCAATAATCAATCGAAAACAAAAAATTCTAACGACCAATCTTTCCTGCTAACAAATAAATGACAGCCATTCGAATGGCAACACCATTTTCTACTTGTTGTAAAATAATGGATTGTTTCGAATCAGCAACATCACTGGTTATTTCAACCCCTCTATTGATAGGTCCTGGATGCATGACAATGATCTCTTTTTCTAAATTATCTAGCATTTCTTTCGTTAAACCATATTGCATGGAATATTCACGAAGACTTGGAAAATACTGAATATCTTGACGTTCTAATTGAATTCTAAGCATATTGGCTACATCACACCATTCCAAAGCGCGTTGTAAATTGTGTTCTACTTTCACTCCTAATTGATCGATGTATTTAGGAATCAAAGTCGTTGGTCCACACACCATCACTTCAGCTCCTAACTTTTGTAAGGTATAGATGTTCGAAAGTGCAACACGTGAATGTAGAATATCTCCAACAATCACGACTTTCTTCCCTTCTACTTCACCTAAACGTTCACGAATTGAAAATGCATCCAATAAACCTTGTGTAGGATGTTCGTGCGTTCCATCACCGGCATTGATCACTCGTGTGTTCGTACGTTCAGAAAGAAACTTAGCAGCTCCAGGATTCGGATGACGCATCACCACCATATCCACTTTCATGGATAAAATATTGTTGACCGTATCAATTAATGTTTCTCCTTTTTTAACCGAGCTTGAAGAAGCAGAAAAATTCACCACATCAGCAGACAAGCGTTTTTCAGCTAATTCAAAGGACAATCTGGTACGAGTGGAATTTTCAAAAAACAGGTTAGCAATGGTGATATCACGTAAAGAAGGAACTTTTTTAATTGGTCGATTAATGACTTCTTTGAAACTATCTGCCGTTTTAAAAATCAATTCAATGTCTTTACGAGTAAGATCACGAATCCCAACTAAATGATCTACGCTTAACTGTTCCATTCCTTCGGTGTAAACAATACTATATTATCTTTTCCTTCCAAGTGACTCCATTCCACGGAAACACGTTCTGTATTCAAGGTATCCACTGATTTACCAATGTAATCTGCTTGAATAGGCAAATCGCGCTGAAAACGGCGATCAATCAAGACCATCAATTCAACACTAAGTGGTCGACCAAAAGCCAACAAGGCATCCAATCCTGAACGAATCGTTCGTCCGGTGAACAAGACATCGTCAATTAAAACAACGCGTTTTCCTTCAATCGTAAAATCAATGTTGGTAGCATTTGGAATCAGAGGTTTTTCTCTTCTTCTAAAATCATCGCGATAAAAAGTGATATCCAATTGTCCGCAAACAACTTCATGCTGCAGAATCGATTCTAAAATCATTTTCAACCTTTCAAGCACATGAATACCACGTGGTTGCAATCCAATCAATACCGTGTTTGCGAAATCGTCGTGATTTTCAATGAGTTGATAGGCAAGTCTGTTCATGGTTAACTGAACTTGTTGATCGTCTAAAATGACTTGCTTTTCCATTGAGACAAATGTAAGAAAAAGCTAGCTTAAATTCAGTGAAAAAGGAGATAGATTTTAACAAATTATGAAGAGGTAACAAACAAAACACTAAATCCTTTTACTAAAATCCAACCGATTAATCAAAAAACACTACACAACACTAAATTTTCTTTTAGTATTTGTTTATATTTCATTAACTTAGTGGCAGAATTCATGGTTTCTATGAATTTTACCCCAACGTATTATAGGCTGGTTTCGTATTGAGATACTTTGATTATTGTTAGTTATTGGTTGGTTAAATTATTTTAGTATTTCACGAAATCAGCTTTTTTTTAACCGCCTTTGCGTTTGACTTTATACCCTTCTTTCACGAGTAAGTCCATGATTTTATCTCGAAATGATCCTTGAACGATGATTTCTCCGTCTTTTGCTGTTCCTCCAACTCCACATTTGCTTTTGAGTAATTTTCCCAACTCTTTCAAATCATCATCCGAACCAATGAAGCCTTCGATTAAAGTCACTTCTTTGCCACCTCGTTGCTTACGATCAATCGAAACATATAACAATTGTTTGGAAGGCTCAAGCGTTACTTGCTCGTCCTCTTGTTCAAATTCATAGCTGAAATTAGGATTTGTTGAATACACCACATTCAAACGTTCTTTCTTCTGTTTACTCATCTGTACTTTTCAATTAATGTCGCTTTAATATCATCTGTCAATAAAAAACTCGGTTGTTTTTTTAGTGCTTGACGAATGGGTTTGGGCGCTCTGACTCCAAAAATGACAACTTTTTTGTTCAATCCCAACAATTCTGTCACATCTTCTTTTGAAATTGCTGAATTATTGATACACACTCCATCAAATGCTTGCCAATTGTATTGATAAAAGTTGGTTTTATTGTAGGCATTCAAATAGACCGCGAATCCTCTGTTTTTGAGCGAATCCAACCACGTTTGATCATCGATCATGGCAATTAAATCTGCTCCCGGAAATTGATTTGGAACAGTTTCTAAGGCTTTCAAAACAACTGCTAATGGAACTGGAAGATTTTCACAACCATCTCTTCCTCTTAAATCCAAAATCAAGTGTTTTCCTGAAAACAGATTCGGCACATCTTTCAAACGAACCAATTGCTCTTTTTCGAGCGTTTTGTAACGTAAACTTGCTAGATAGGCATCCGAAGATTGTGTCACACATCCTGTTCCATTCGTTTCAATAGAAAGCTGCATATCGTGCATCAACCAAGCCGTTGTATCCGCTGAAATTTGAATGTCAATTTCTACTCCTTCCACTTCTTCGAATTGCATCGCATACTGAATCGATTCTAAAGAATTGTCATGATACGGATTGGTTGAATTGGTTAAACCAGAACCTGCGTGTCCAAGAATTTCTACGGAAGAAAAACGGTCTTTTCGCTGACAAGCAATGAGAACCAACACCAGAAATAAAAGCCAATTAAATCGCATAAGTCAAGTTGATTTCAGCAAAAACATTCCAAGTTTGTATGGCGCCCGAATGTTGAGAACTCCATTCCCACGAAGGTCCAATACCTGATGATAAACCGTATTTCAATCGTTTTCCGTTCATTACATTTATTCCAAGATTTGGCTCTAACCAGGTTAATCGATTCGTATTGACATCGCTTGAAACATCTAGAAAGGATGCGTCTAAACGAAGAAAAGGAGCACATGAAAAGGTTTTATAAACAGTTAATCGATAAGCAAAAATGTAAGTCAATTTAGGATAAAACCTTCTCTGAAAAAGTGAACGGTTCAAACCAATACTTAAACGTGCTTCCTGTTCCCATTTTTGTGGAGCATATTGATAACCTAAACCAAGAAAAAAATCGTAAGGATGGTATTGAAAAGTTGCAGCAATCGCTGATTTTGAATCATCTTGTGTCCTACCCAAAAAAGGAAGCAACATGAAAGAAAACAAAAGCATTACTCGGTTCATGACTCAAAAATAAGCCAATCAATGGAATTCTTATAATTTGGGACACTTTTTACAATGAACTCCTTTTTTCTTGTACTTTTTACAACAGTCTTTTTTCTTGTCACAAGAACAATTCAAGCAATGATTCAATGCTTTTTCAAATTCATTGGAAGGAATCAATTGTTGTTTCATCTTTATTTAGACTAATTCTACACAAAGATAATTGCTAAATTCTTTTTTGCAAGCAAAGTGCTATGAAAAATAAAAATGTGCCAATCGAAACGTGTTCATGTGCGCTTCTACAATGTAACGAATTTCTTTACTATACCCTCCGCCCATACTGCAAACAATGGGAATGTTTAATGATTTAGCAAACTCAAATACGATACGATCTCGCTGTTTTGTTCCTTCAATTGAAAGACCTAATTTTCCCAATTTATCCGTTGCCAACACATCAACACCAGATTGATAAAAGAGAAACGTAGGCTTAAATACAGCAATAACTTTCGAAAGATGTAATTCTAAAAGTGATAAATAAGCTTGATCATTTGTGCCATCTGGTAATGCAACATCCAAATCGGACAACTCTTTTTTCAATGGATAATTACTTGCACCGTGAAAACTAAAGGTGAAGACGGATGGATTGTTTTGAAAAATGGCTGCCGTTCCATTTCCTTGATGCACATCTAAATCAATGATGAGAATTCGTTCGGTCAATTGTTCTTTCAGTAACCAATTCGCTGCAATTGCCTGATCATTCAACAAGCAAAAACCTTCTCCTCTATCAGCGTAAGCATGATGTGTTCCACCTGCAATATTCAAAGCAACACCATTTGTTTCTAGTGCCAACTTTGCACACAAACGAGTAGCCTCCATGATGACTAACTCGCGTTGAATCAATTCCGAATTGTGCTCAAAACCAGAAACGCGTTGTTCTTTAGGTGTACAATTAAGTGAAATCAATTTGTTTAAATAGGCTTCAGAATGCACGTCTTTTAGATATTTCAATTGAATCGGTGAAGCGTGAACAAAATCTGCTGATTCTACTAATCCTTCTAAAACCAATTGTTGTTGAAGTAAATCGTATTTAAGCATTGGAAAACGATGTCCTTCTGGAACAGCGTGAACATAAATCGGCGAAAATGCTACGTGAAATGACATTCCTAGCAAACAATTTGGAGTTGTAAAAGTTTAAAAAGGGAATTAACGTTCTAAATCAGTTGTAATAGAGAAAAACAACAATCCATCTCCTAGATCTAAAAATTGATAATCCAAACGGTGTTTTGATTTCATACGCATGGTGATAAAGCCTAAACCAGCTCCTCCTTTTTCAGAAATCAATCCATTGTTGAGCGTTTCTAAATAAAATGATTTCACCTCTTCGTCATCGAATTGGTTTAATTTATCCAAATAAGCTGTGATTTTTTCTCTTTCAGTAACCTGGGTAATGTTTCCCATCGATACACGATAGAGGGATTCATTATTGGCGATCACTAACAAACCTAGGCGCACTCCATCCAAACGTTCACCGTGAATCAATACATTTTGCAATCCTTCAATGACAATACTAAAAACACGTTTTATCAATGGTTTTTTGTCGCCAGCAGAAATCATAAAATCTTCCACATTTGTAGAAAGACTATTAATTAAATCTTGATTGACACCACCAATATGAGCGAGCGTGATATTTTTCATACCCTTATCGTTCATCTCTGTTACAAAGGATGAAAGAATTTGCTTCGTATTGATGTTTATAGTTCCGGTTTGCATGCGATCTTGGAATCGAGTTTAAAGGTAATAAAGGATTTTTAAAAATTAATCTTTATTTATCAATTGAACGAATCCTTTCCATGTATTGCCTTCTACAGTGATTATTTGGTAAAAATAGGTTCCTTCTACCAATTGATTTCCAAGTTGATCTGTCCCTTTCCAATTGTTCAAATAATCTTCCGTTGCAAAAACAACATTCCCCCATCTATTCTGAATAATAAGTGTTGTATTTGGTTTTAAATTAACGATATCAAACACATCATTCATTTGGTCACCATTTACCGTTATGACATTCGGAATGATGATTTCACCATAGATTGTAATCAACTTCGTGATCGAATCGATGCAACCCTCAGCTGTTTCAATGACCAAAGTAACCGTAAACTCTCCTTCATTGGCAAATAAAAAGGAAGTGTTTTGGTTTGTCGCAAATGGTGCCGCCGAATTGATTGACCATTCCCATGAGTTAATTGCTGTTCCAGTAGAAGCATCATTAAAATCAACAGTAGATCCTGGAACGATAACTCCACTCGTATAAGTAAAATCAGCGTTTGGTGCACCCGCACCGTTCACAACTGTTGCATAAGGTGTAGATGAACAACCCAAAGCATCCGTAACTGTAAGCGAATAATTTCCAGCTGTTAAATTAAAGATATCCAGAGTAGTAGAAGCTGTTCCCATCCAAACATAAGTAAATGGAGCTGAACCGGTAACACTTAAGCCTGAAATAGAACCATTAGCATTTCCACAAGTTGCATCCACTACATTCAAGGTGTTATCATTTACCACTGGTAAATTTGTCATTCCAACATTAACTGTTGCTGTTACAGTACAACCAACTGCATCTGTAACTAAAATCGTATGATTACCACCTGATGCCCCCGACAAATTCAAATTATTTAAAAGCGGATCATTGTCCCATTCATATTGATAAGGAGTTGTTCCGCCACTAATAGTAATTCCAGAAATGGAACCTGTTCCTTGATTACAAGCGTCATTCACAATCATAACACCTGCAGTCGAAATAGCTAAATCAGTGAACGTTGTAACATTGAAAGAAGCATTAATGGTACAGTTTTGTCCGTCAACAATCGTGATATTGTACTGACCTGGAGCTAGATTGTTGATGTCTAATGTTTGATCACCATTGTTCCAATTAACAACAGGAAAAACACCACCAACAACTGTCAAACCTGAAATTGCACCATTATCAACTGTACAACCAGCAGGAGTGATTACTAAGTTACTTGAATCCAAACTCATTGGAATTGGACCACCAATAGCAATTGGACCTTCTAGATCCGTACAACCAAAAGCATCTGTTACTGTCAACACATAATTACCAGCAACTTGATTACTTAGATCTAAACCTGTACTTGGTACCAAGTTCCATTGATAAGTTAAATTACTTCCACTCGAAGTGATTCCAGTGATTGATCCATCATTTCCAGCACACGATTCATCAGTAACAACCATATTCGTTGTTGAGATAACTGGACCAGCAATCGATGCAATGGTAAATGGACCTGCATTCGCAATACATCCATTCCCATCAGTGATAGTTAAACTATAGCTTCCTGCAGGAATAGAGGCAATATCAAGCGTTGTGTAAGCACCGCTATTCCAAGAATACACAATAGTTGGAGTTCCTCCATTTACAATAATTCCACTGATACTTCCATCTGAGCTGCCACAATGTTCATCATTCAAAAGCACATTGGATACATCAACCGTTGGCCCAGGAGACGAAGTAATTGTTGTTGGTCCGTACGTTACTTGACAACCTATGTTATCTGTCGCTACTAAAGTATAACTTCCTGCAGCTAGATTATTTTGGTCAATGGAAGCACTCGCATTTCCATTCCAAGTATAAGTTAATCCGTTTCCTGTTGCAACCAATCCAGTAATTGAACCATTTGCTAATGAACACGTTGAATTAGTTACAATTACATTTGTAGCATCAATGGATGGACCTGCAGTTTGCGTAATGGTTAAAGGACCTACAGAAGCAGTACAACTATTGTTATCAGTAACTGTTAAAGTGTATGTTCCAGCAGCCAAACCAGAAATATCTAGGGTAGTAAAAGCATTGCTATTCCAACTGTAAGTTAAACCAGTACCTGTAGCTGTTATACCTGTAATCGAACCATTATTACCCAAGCAGTTTGCATTTGTTACAACCATTGCCGCAGTATTAACAGTAGGACCTCCTGATGAAGTGATTGTATATGGACCTGATGTTGCCGTACATCCAGCATTATCGGTAACCAAAACCGTATAATTGCCAGCTGTTAAATTGGAAATATTCATGGTCGGATTAACAATCCCATTCCAAGTAATTGTCAATGGAGCGATACCTCCACTAGCTGTTAAACCAGTAATTGAACCACCTGTTGTACAAGTTGCATTTGTAACAGTAGCTGTTCCAGAAATACTTGGTCCACCTACGGTAACAGTAACCGGTTTTCTAAAAGTTCCGGGACAGGTACCTACATAATAGGTTGTCGTTGTTGTTAATGTAGGAGTTGTAAACGTTGTTCCAGAACCTACTACTGTTGAACCAAACTGAGAAGAGTACCAAGTAACTATAGCACCACCAGGTAACGTTCCAACCACTGTAGCTGTCAATGTTGCAGTATTACCAGAACAAATTGAACTGTTAGCTACTGTAATATCAAAAAACGGTTGAACAATTCCAGAAATTCCAGCAGCACCCGCAGTTGCTCCATTTGGAGGGAAATTAGGAATGTGAGTTGAATTACTTGTTCCTCCAGTTCCACCAGCAACAGATTGTGTTCCGCTTGTTGAAGTCACTTTAATTAAACCACCGGCACCACCACCACCAGGACCATCAGCTTCCATCGTAGGGCTAGAAACAAAATTCCCATAAGACATAGCTTGATTACCTCCATTACCGCCTGTAGCAGATAAAGTTATTGTAGTTGGCAAAGAAGCAGCATTAGAAATTACAATTGAACCTCCAGCTCCAGCACCACCAGCTCCATCATTTCCATACTTAGTGGTAGAATTTGGATTTGCAGTTAATCCAGTTGGGTTTGCATTTTGTCCATTAACACCATTAGATTCAATGGTTCCCGTTCCTGTTACAGTTCCATAGACTTGTAGAAAAACAATTCCTCCACCTCTACCACCTGCACCTCCTTGAATAACACCACCAGTTGTACTATTCGCATCACCTGCGCCACCGCCGCCGCCCATGAATAAACGAGTTGCATCATAAGTTAATGGATGACCACCAAGTCCACCTTCTTTTCTTCTATAATCACCGCTCCAAGTTGCCAAATTAGGACCTTGTGTCGTTTCATTTAAATCAACTGTCGAATAAGAATATCCACCTCTACCTCCACCAGAACTAGTTGAAGTAGCAAATCCTGGACTTTCTAAATTCCAACTTGCAGCATATCCTTGAGGATTTCCTTTTCCTGTATAGGTACCGTTGCCGACATTGGAGCCACCACCACCACCAGCGTTGTGATTGTTTCCGCCTCCACCGCCATTTGCAGGAGCAGACTTACAATAACGCGAATAAAGCGCATCATATTCAGCATAGAAACCGCCAATTCCTTCGCCTTTTTCAGCTCCTTCTTTATTGTCACTTGAAGCACAATAACCAACAGAAGCTGCACCTCCTCCTGGAGGAGAACCGTAGGTGTTAGTTTCACAAACACCCCCTCTAAATCCAAATCCAGTTGCAAGAATTTTACTACCTGTATTCATGGTTAAATTCCCATTGACTTCTAAAGCAACGACCCCACCTTTAGTACCATTCCAAAGTAAAGGTGAGATTGATGTGTTCGCATTCAATGTCAAATTTTGCAAACGAGGAATTCTAACAATTTGAACATGACCAGCTGTTGAATATGCATTCTGCAAGCCACACATTAAATTGATCGTATTTGTTCCTGTGATACTTCTCACTTCAACAATTTCATATTTTCCAGCATTATTGTAATTGGTAATATCCCCCCATAATTCAAGAAAACTAGACCAATCTCCTTGATGACCAATTGGAACAGTGTAAGTACCACCCCAACCGCCTAAAGCTATGGGTGTTGCAGGTGTTGGATCAATGTTCATCGCTGCACCTTGCATTTGAATGATCATGATTAAATCACCAGGTCCTAGATTAGAAGTAAAAAACGTATTTAGTAATTCATTCCCTGGAGCAGTTAAGTTGGCAGCAACAGTAATACTTGTTGCATTAACATTGGCATTTGCTGTTACTTGGGAATAAGTATTTAGCTGATTATTGGTAGTAGAATTGATATAACTACCGTGAATACCGCGTTGAGCAAATAATAGATTACTCAAACAAAAAATAGTAAGTAAGGAGAGAAATTTTAACATGTCGCTTGTTCTAACATTCCTAAGACGCAAACCATTTGTAAAGGTTGTATAATCTCTGGAAATTTGTACTAAAATTATATCAAATTTCTGGATGTTGGAAAAGCTATTCAATAATTATTTTAGAAGAACAGAATGGCACTTCTGTGGAGGATTTTAGAAAATACATTCCTTTCATTAATGTAGCATCTAAAAACACTTTTAAATTGAAGTTTTCACTATCGATTTTATAGTTAAACGACTGTACAACTCGCCCATTCATATCTATTATATCAAAATCTAAATAAGGAGCTTTCCAATTTGAACCAACAATTTCAAATGAGTTGGAAGAAATATTAGTTGGAAATGAAAGCAAACAATCAGCTTGACGATCGTTGATGCAATTCTCTTGGCTAACTATTGCAACAGATTCACTTTCACCATTCTCTCGAATAGTTTTTAATTGATAATACAATAAAGAAAAACCAGCATATCTATTATCATCAATCTGCTCATAAGCTAAAGGATAAACTGTATTTGAATAACTTGGTATCAAATATAAAGGATTAAAATCGACCCCGTTAGTACTTACACTCAACTCATAATTTTCAACATCCACTTCATTGTTTACTTCCCAACGAATAACAGATTGTTGTTCATCATTGCAGAAAGTATAAAAATGCGACAATTCAATCGGTAAGACACAATTTGTCCCAACTGGAACTGCTAAAGTTGCTATACAACCCAAGTTATCAGTTACTGTTAACGTGTAAGTCGCATTTGATAAACCTGTATTATTTAATGTAATCGGGCCATTTGACCAAGAGTAAGTCAAACTAGTTCCCGATGCAGTTATTCCTGTTATACTTCCATCATTCCCTACACAAGTGACATTGTTTATAATCATGGATGTCGTATTTATTGTAGGAAGAGGTGAAACAGTAACTACAACCGCTTTTCTAAATGTACTAGGACAAGTTCCAACATAATAAGTTGTCGTTGCAGTTAATGTTGGAGTTGTAAAAGAAGTACCTGTTCCCAAGACAGTTGAACCAAATTGGGTTGAATACCATGTAATTGTACCAGGCAAAGTACCAACTACTGTAGCAGTTAAGGTAGTAGATGTTCCACTACAAATGGTCACGTTTGCTGTCGTTAAATCAAAAAATGGTTGAACAATTCCTGAAATTCCAGCAGCACCCGCAGTTGCTCCATTTGGAGGGAATAAATTTACATGAGCAGAATTTGTAGTACCACCAGCACCGCCTAAAACAGATTGGGCTCCACTAGTAAAAGTAACTTTAATCATACCACCACCTCCGCCACCGCCCGGACCATCTGCTTCCATTGCAGGAGAAGCAAAATTACCAAAAGAAACTACTTGATTTCCACCAACTCCACCTGTTGCAGAAAGAGTAATTGTAGCGGGAATAGCTGTACCATTAGAAATAACAATTGCACCTCCACCACCAGCTCCACCGGCACCGTCATTTCCATATTTTGCATTAGAAAGAGGTATTGCAACTTGTCCTAAAGGATTCGCATTTTGTCCAGCAGCTCCATTTGCTTGAATTGCGCCTGTACCAGTAATTGAACCGTAAACTGTTAAGTAAACTATACCACCACCACGGCCACCTGCACCACCTTGTGTTGGATTTGAATTGGCATCTCCAGCTCCTCCACCGCCACCCATAAAAACACAACTTGCATTATAGGTTAATGGATGACCACCAAGTCCACCTTCTTTTCTTCTATAATCACCGCTCCAAAGTGTATTATTTGGTCCAACTGTTGCTGCATTTTGATTACCAGTAGAATAGGAATACCCACCTCTACCTCCACCAGAACTAGTTGAAGTAGCAAATCCTGGACTTTCTAAATTCCAAATGGCTGCATATCCTGCAACAGGATTCCCTTTACCAGTGTAGGCTCCTGTTCCAACATTGGCACCTCCACCTCCTCCAGCATTGTGGTTTCCTCCGCCCCCACCTCCATTAGCTGGAGCTGATTTACAATAGCGTGAATAAAGCGCATCGTATTCAGCATAGAAACCGCCAATTCCTTCACCTTTTTCTGCTCCTTCAATTGCAGCAGATGATGCACAATAACCAACACCAGTAGCACTTGGGGGTGGTGATCCAGCAGTTTGTAAATCACAAACACCACCTCTAAAACCATAACCTGTTGCTGTAATTGATCCACTCAAGCTCAAAATTCCATTTACTTCTAATGCTAAAACTCCACCTATTGTACCATCCCATAAAGCAGGCACTACAGAACAAGCAGCATTAACAGTCAAATTTATTAATCGTGGAATCCGAACTATTTGTACGTGTCCTGAAGCAGTATATGAATTTGTTAATGAACACATTAAATTAATGGTTGTACCTCCTGCAACAGATCGCACTTCAACCACTTCGTGTTTTCCAGCATTGTTATAATTTGTTACTTGCCCCCATAAATCTTGATAACTTCCCCAATCTCCTTGATGACCAATAGGTACTGTATATGTACCTCCCCAACCGCCTAAAGCTACTGGTGTTGCTGGAGTTGCATCAATATCCATCGTTGCTCCTTGCATTTGAATGATCATGATTAAATCACCCGCCGCAAGTGCAGAAGTTAAAACGGCATTCGTTAAGGTATTACTGGCTACAGTGATCGAATTTGCTCCCACAGCAGCATTTGCTGTCAATGAAGTGTAAGCATTTAATTGTGTGTTTGCTGCTGTTACAGTATAGCTACCGTTTTTTCCTCTTTGAGAAAAAACAGTAAACACCATTAAGAGTAATGGTAACAAGCAAATTTTGTTTAACATCCTAAAGCAGTAACTTTTAAGTAAAGATAAGATGTAAAAATTACAAAAGGTTGGATTGGTTGTTAAAATTTTTTCTTCAATTCTTGAACAATGATTGAAACAGCAGGACAAACCTCCATATTCCTTCTGGTCAAAGGTAAAATTTGATACATGTTTTTGCGGTCGGTATGGGGGTATTCTCTACATGCAAGAGGACGATCTTCATAAACAGAACAATAGTTGTCGTCGCCTAAAAATGGACAAGGTGCAGTGGTCAAAACATAATCGCCTTCATGATCCATTTTCAAGTACTGTTTAATAAAATTCACTTCTGAAAGTCTTAGTCTTTTAGATAAACGCTTTATATCCACATCTCTAAAAATTGGACTGGTCGTTTTACAACAATTAGCACAAGACAAACAATCTATTTTCTTGAAAACTTGAACATGTTCATCATGAAAAGCTTGATCAAGTGTACGCGGATTGATTTTTTTTGCTTTCTTCACCCATTTATTATAGGTTTCTTTTTCTGCAATTGCATGCTCAAGATGTTGTTCAAGATTCATGTTTGCAAAAGTAAAAACCCATTTTAGATTGTGATCTTCTTTAACAAATTAAATAAGTAATGAGTGTTTTGACATACGATTTAGTTGTAATTGGTGGTGGTCCTGCAGGATATGCAGCAGCAATGCGAGGTATTGATTTTGGTAAACGCGTTTGTTTAATTGAAAAAGAACGCGTTGGAGGTGCTGGTGTTTATAACGGAGCACTTTCATCAAAAACACTTTGGGAAATATCTCAAAAAGTAGCTAGTGTCAACGATACAATAGCAGGAAAAGGACGAGAGCCATTTTATCTAAGTTGGAATGATGTTATCGATACAGTTGAGGAAGCTGTTTTTGAACGTAAATTTCAATATTCTTGTCACATAAAATTATTACAAACCGAAACCATCACAAAACCACTCACCTATGAACGTGGTGCTGCTCGATTTGTATCTGAACATGAAATTGAAATAACGCATGAAGGTGAGACAAAAATCATTCGAGGAAAAAATATTGTGATTGCAACAGGTAGCAGACCGCGTAAAATGCCGAATGTGTTAGTTGATGAACAAACCATTTTAACCAGTGATGGAATAGAAAATTTAAAGGATTATCCCAAAAGTTTAGTCATTGTTGGTGCCGGAGTGATAGGTTGTGAATACGCTACTATTTTCTCCAACTTTGGAAAAACAAAAGTACACATCATTGACAGACAAGATCGCATTTTACCATTCGAAGATGAAGATATCTCTTCCATCGTTTCAACTAATTTGGAAGAAAAAGGAGTCATCATTCATCACAATGCGCAATTGGAACGATTGGAAAATCTGGGAAATGAAGTCGAATACGAATTGAGTTATCCTGATGGTAGGAAAGAAATCATCCGAGTTGAAAAAGCACTGCTTTCAATTGGTAGAATTCCAAATTATGAATCACTCAACTTAGAAGCCGCAGGTGTTTCCATGTCAAAAAGAGGCATGCACATTGGCGACGATGATACACAAACAAACGTACCTCATATTTATGCAGCTGGTGATGTTTCTGGAAGAATAGCTTTGGTAAATATGGGGGAAATTGAAGGCCGTCATGCAGTAGAAAAAATCATGGGAACGGCAACCGATCGTTTGAATTACGATAACATCTGCACCATCATGTTTCTTCAACCAGAGGTAGCAGCTGTTGGACTAAACGAACAACAATGCATCGAGAAAAACATTCCTGTAAAAGTTGTGAAAATTGATTATTCTGTCATAGCAAGAGCCATTGCAATGCGCAAAACAGAAGGTTTCTTTAAAATCATTGTGACGAACGATAAAGAAATGAAAGTGTTGGGTATGCGCGCAGTTGGCGAACATGCTTCTTCTGCTATTCAAGCAATTGGCTTATTGATCAAGTTAAACATGTCGATTTCAGTGATTTCTGAATTAGTACATCCTCACCCATCGATTGTAGAAGGCATTCAAGAATGTGTGAGGATGCTGCTCAATAAAAGCATTTTCAAATCATCTGTTTTCAAGGATAAACTCGCTTGTTACTCGCTGGTAGATGGTATTAAAACACCTTTGGAACGGTTATAAAACAAGTTGGGGCGCGATAAATCGCGCCCCAACTTGTTTTTTCTATATTCTAAAATAATTTTCCTTTCAACTCCATTGCTTTCAATGTATTGATCATCAAAGAAGCAATCGTCATAGGACCAACTCCTCCAGGTACAGGTGTAATGTAGGATGTTTTTGGAGCTACCTCATCAAATTTCACATCACCTACCAAGCGCCATCCACGTTCACGTGAAGCATCATCGATACGTGTTGTTCCAACGTCAATCACCACAGCGCCTTCTTTCACCATATCTGCTGTGATGAATTCTGGAATTCCTACAGCCGCAACTAAAATATCAGCTTGAGAACAAATGTCTTTAATGTTTTCAGAACGTGAATGCACCAACGTTACCGTACAATTCCCAGGATTGGTATTTTTACCTAACAACAAACTCAATGGTGTTCCTACAATATTACTTCTTCCAACAACCACACAATTTTTACCCGAAGTTTCAATGTTATAGCGGCGTAAAAGCTCAACAATTCCAGCTGGTGTAGCGGGTACAAATCCAGGAATATTCAACATCATATTTCCGACATTGATCGGGTGAAAACCATCTACATCTTTTTTCGGGTCGATTGCTAATGTCACTTTCATTTCATCAATGTGTGCAGGAAGCGGCAATTGAACAATAAAACCATCGATACTTTTATCTTCGTTCAATGATTGAATTTTCTTCAACAACACTTCTTCAGTGATGGAATCATCGTAACGGATCAATGTACTTTCAAAACCGATTTCCTCGCAAGATTTCAATTTGTTATTGACATAAGTCACTGAACCACCATCACGACCAACAAGAATTGCAGCTAAATGTGGAATTTTTCTTCCATTTGCTTTACGTTCTTTCACCTGAATCGCCAATTCTTTTCTGATGATTTCTGCTGTTTCTTTTCCGTTGAGTATCTGCATCACTGAAATTTTGTGCAAATATACTACGTTTCACACCATTTCACGTTAAAATTGAATCGATTTAGTAAACAATTTGCTTTCTTTTTGAACAATGCACGAAAAGGCAATATTCATTTTTAATTACCAATCAATCAACAAAACAACCAGTTTACTCAAATCGAAAAAAAATCATCCAACCTTTAAAAGTCGAGAGGCGTCATTGGTATAGAAACTAAAACGAAGTGTCATGGAAAAGAAACTCGCAAGGAGAACCATCATGAGAAGTGTTGCTATCCAACAAGTCAATGACGCAACCATCGTAATGCGCCATTTTATAGAATTGAGTGCTCGACTATTACCTTTCTTCAATGAATTATCGTCCAAGGAACATCTGTTACCACGTGAAGCGAGTGATCGGAAGAAAATAATAGAAGTATTCGAAAGCTATAACTTTGACACTTCAACTTCACTCATCTTAATGGATTCAACGATTTTGGACAGTATTAAGGATGCTTTTTCTTCCATAGAAAAGCGCATTCCAGGCGAAGTGACTGATGCAGACTCAGCACTTGATCGCTTCCTGAACCAACATCAAGAATTGGTTAAAAACTGGCAATTAACAGATTGTAATTAGCTCTTCCTCTTGTTCAGAAAAGCCGAATCGTGTCTTTTTCTAGTAGAAAGCACTTTTCGGTTTTTTTTATTCTTCTTTCATCCAACCATAAATCCAGGTATCTGTGAAATTTACAGGATTGATCACACTGTTCTTTTCTACCATAGGAGCGCCTTTCATCAACACAAATTGCCAACTCTTTTCTTTCGATAAAACCGTATAAACAGTTAAGGAATCATAAGAAGCAATGACATTTGTTGCTGAACGCGATTTCCAAGCATCTTTTTCAACAATAGCCGGAGACCAATACAATTTACTTTTTTGATTGAGGGTTTTAAACGAACCAGAGAACTTACTTTTTTTAGGAAAAAATGGACCAACCATATCTTTATCCCTACCTAAAAAGTAGCGCTTTACAATTTGAAACTTCCCATTGATTAAACGCAAGCGATTCAAATTATGGGAAGCATTCACACAACAAGGATATTGATGATGAAACAATAGAATTTCTTTTGTGTTTGGATGAATTTTGTAGGCTAATAAATGACCGATTTCATTGTAAATCTGATTTACTATTCCTTGTTTAGAGTTGAAAATCTGAAGATATTCACGATCATCACCTTCCGCCACATAGCCATTGAAAATCAATTCGGGAATGCCGTCACTATTCAAATCTATCAAACGATACAAGGTATGGTATTGCTTGTAATAATTGGTGAACTTCGCATTCGAATCATAGGCTTTTGTTCCAATATGATCAATCAAATCATTGTCAAATAAATACTTGACCATTGTTTGCTTCAAGGTTTCATTTGAAGATGAAATAGAATCAAAATTCACCTTTGCTTGATGGATGAATAATTGCGGGTCAACACGTGTCATTTCAACACTAGCAAAAAGGAAGTTTGTCCAACAAATTAAAAAAACAAGAACGGCATTTTTCATGAAGCAAAATTAATAAAGAAAGGCTTCCCTTTCGACAAATATCGAAACGAGAAGCCTTTCAAAATAGTTGGTCGAACTGAATTATTTCTTAGAAGCTTTTGTTTTGCCTTTTTCAATAGAAATTTTCAACTCTGCATTGTTTTCATTCATATCAATTACAATGGAATCCCCTTCTTGTAAGTTCGCTTTGATAATTTCTTCAGCTAGTGGATCTTCAATGTATTTTTGAATCGCTCTTTTCAACGGACGAGCACCAAATTTC
>JADLGD010000093.1 GCA_020849495.1 Fluviicola sp. | reverse complement strand
TTTTGTTTGATTTTCAAGTAGCTATTCGTGTAAAACCTTCTGCCATTGTTAACAATTCTATAATGTTCTTCAATTGAAATTGTCATATCTTTGTTCCAAGTTTTTTCTGTGTTCTCCTTGATATCAAGAATTTTTTGATTGAAACCACTGAAAAATAAAACAATTGGACTGATGAAATAGACATGTTACCTTCAATGAATAGCAATTTTTTCTCTCAAAAAATGGCGTTTAGTTCATGCTCCTTTAAAGAGTCTGGTAGCACATTAGTTTTTCTCTGTATATATCTACAATTCAAATAATCCATTAACTATGAAAAAAGCGTTACTTTTTTTCGGAATGATGTCATCTTTTGCTTATGCACAAGATTGCTCTAAAATTTTTATCTCTGAGTATGTTGAGGGATGGGAATACAATAAAGCGTTGGAAATTTATAATCCAACTTCAACAGCTGTTGATTTAAGTGAATATTTTGTGGCTCGCTACTCAAATGGTTCTGGAACAGCTACTAAAGCTAATTCAATTCAATTAACAGGTACAGTTCAACCATATGATGTATTTGTTGGTGTTTTAGATTTGTTAGACACCATTACATCCACAGGAGATGACTTGTCTGTATGGGATTCTTTACAAGTAAGAGGGGATGCGTTTTTCTGTCCGAATTATAGTGTTTCAAATGCTTGGTATTGGAATGGGAATGATGCAATAGTTTTAGCAAAAGGAAATTTGAGTGGTTTATCAGCTAATACTGTTATTTCAACTGCTAATGTACCGGGCTTTCAGATTGTTGATGTTTTTGGTAAAATAGGAGAAAATCCAGCAAACTCTGATGGAGTTGTAGGTGCTAATGTAGGTGGAGCTTGGTCTTCAACTTTTCCTTACAATACTGGAGTTGGAGTTCTTTTATCATCAAATCATTCTTTGATTAGAAAGTCAAGTGTTTTAAAAGGAGTAACGGTTAATCCAAGTTTTTTTAATCCATTATTAGAGTACGATTCAATTCCTGCTGAAACCTATTTATTTGATAGTAATGGCGATACAATTAGAGGCGGTTCTGGAAACCCAATTTCATTCGGTAATTGGTTCTCTTTAGGAGAACATGATTGCAATTGTAACCCACTTTCTACTGGTGATAATATCCAAGAAGAAATGGTGGTTTATCCAAATCCTTCTTCTGATGGTGTTATCCATATTAAAGGAGCTTCTTCAGTAAAAGAAGTGATGGTTTACAATGCTTTGGGTCAATATGTGAATAAGTTCACGAATGCTTCAAATGCAACAATGACGTTAAAATTAGGTCATGATAAAGGTGTTTACATCATGCGTATTGTTTCCGTAGATGGAGCAGTAACTTCAAAAAGAATTGTCATTAAATAATCAATTTTTAACAAGGGGTCAAGCATTAGTTTGACCTCTTTTTTTGTGAATTATGATCAAGTTTACTTTATTATTTGGACTTCTATTTCCTTTTTTTGTAGTAGCACAAACAGCAACAATTAAAGGAGTAGTAAAAGACAAATTAAACGAAGAACCTGTTATCGGTTGTTTTATTACTATCGGTCAAAACTTCAAGGCTGTATCAGATGAAAATGGTAATTATGAGGTAGCCAATGTTCCTTATGGAGCCTATAAGATGCAAATTGCTTCTTTCGATTTTGACACCTTATTGTTGGATTTGGTTGTAGATAAACCCACAATTGTTGTGGATCCTAAATTAGGAGGAAGCACTGAAATCGAAGAAATTAAAGTAATTGCCAACATCGCAATAGATCGTAAAACGCCTATTGCAATCACCAAAATTTCAGCTACAAAAATAGCGGAAGAACTTGGTTCACGTGATATTCCAATGTTGCTCAATGCTACACCAGGTGTTTACGCTACTCAAACAGGTGGTGGTGATGGTGACGCACGTATAACTGTTCGTGGTTTTGATCAACGAAATGTTGGAGTATTGATTGATGGTGTTCCTGTAAATGATATGGAAAATGGTTCGGTGTATTGGTCAAACTGGTTTGGTTTGGATGCGATTACGAATCAAATTCAAATTCAACGTGGTTTAGGTGCCACTAAATTATCAATGCCATCAGTTGGGGGTTCAATGAACATAGTAACTTCTGGAATTGGAAGTAGAAAAGGAATCAGTTTTAAACAAGAATATGGAACTGGAAATTTTATACGTAGTTCTTTAACATATAATTCTGGATTGACTAAAAAAGGTTGGGGTGTTACTTTCTCTGGTTCTTACAAACAAGGGGATGGCTGGGTTTATGGAACAAATACTCAAGGTGGATTCTATTATGCGAAAGTTCAAAAGAAATTAGAAAAACATTTGATTTCCTTATCTGCTTTTGGAGCTCCTCAAAAACACGGACAACGTTCATTCAACCAACGTGTTCAATATTGGGATACTGAAACTGCAAGAGATTTAGGCTTGATTATCGATTCTACACAAGTGTATGATAGAGGAGTTCGTTTTAATCAACATTGGGGATATGCTACAGAAAATGGTAAACAAGTTGTGAAAAACGAACGTTTGAATTACTATCACAAACCTCAAATCACGTTAAAAGATTTCTGGACAGTTAATAAAAAATTATCTGTTTCAAATATTGCTTATATGTCAATTGGTAGAGGTGGAGGTACACGTTTAGCGAATTCTGCAGGTACTATTTACAAAGCAGATGGTACGATTGATTGGGATGCAATAGTGAAAGCAAATCAAGTGGACCAATTGTTTGGTGGACCGAATATTGATCCTGCTTATTCAACAACAGAATTAAAATCAACTCAGGTTTTAGTTTCAAGTGTTAACAACCATTTTTGGGTAGGCTATTTGGGACAATTCCAATACGAATTTTCAAAACAATTAACTATCAATGGTGGAATTGATTACCGTTTTTATAAAGGGTCACACTACCAAGAAATCCGTGATTTGTTAGGTGGAGATTATTTCATTAATACTTCAAATCAAAATACTTCTTCACCAATGAAACGCGAAGGAGATAAAATCTCTTTAAATTCATATAACAATGATCGTGATGGATTGGTGCAATGGGGAGGTATTTTTGGTTCAGCTGAATATGCAAATGAGCGTTGGTCAGTTTTTGTGAATTTATCAGGAGTAATCAATGCTTACAAAGGAATCGATTACTTCCAAAAGAAAGTGTTAGAAGTTGGTGATACAACATTAAGAATCGGTGCAAATGACACGGTTGTTTATCAAGGTCAAACATATACTTCTAGTTCTGATGGTTTAGATTATTTAAAAACTGACTGGAAAACTATTCCAGGTGGAACAATAAAAGCAGGAGCAAATTATACCTTGAATGAAAATTCAAACATTTTCTTGAACCTTGGTTATTTGTCAAGAACACCTCAGTTTAGTAATGTGATTGATAACAATACAAATACATTCTTCTACGAAATCAAAAATGAAATCATTCAAGCAATTGAATTAGGATACAGTTACACCAATAAGTACTTTGGTGTTAATGTAAACGGGTATTTCACGAATTGGAAAAACAAACCTTTCCCATTTGGAGTTTCTGTTCCAGATCCTAATGATCCAACAGCCTCCATTTTCTTGAATATTAATGGTATGGATGCTATTCATTACGGTGGAGAAGTGGACGTTGCATTTAAAATCACAAAAAAATTATCAGGAGAATTAATGGCATCTTTAGGTGATTGGACTTGGAATTCTTCTGAAACGTTCTATGTGCCTGAATTGGATTATACTTTTACGTTCGATGCGAAAGGAGTACATGTAGGTGATGCAGCGCAAACGATGATCAATGCAAGTTTACGTTATGAGCCATTTAATCGCTTTTATATAAAAGCACAATACCAATGGTTTGATCGTTACTATGCGAATTTTAGTCCATTTAGTTTACAAGGAACAAATGCTAGAAGAGAGTCTTGGCAAATACCATCTTATGGCTTATTGAACGCATTTGTAGGGTATTCTTACAAAATCAAAAAAGTGAATTTGTTCTTCAATGGTTCTGTTACTAATATCTTGAACAGTAAATACATTGCAGATGCAACAAGTAATTTTTACGGTACTGGATTTGATGCTCAAACAGCATCAGTTATGTTTGGAGGAGGATTCCGCTTCAATTTAGCAGTAGGAGTTCAGTTTTAATTAGAAAAATAAACGACGATGAATAAAAAATTAATTTTAGGGTTGTTAGTGTCTGCATCTAGCTTTTTTGCTAGTGCACAAGCAGACATTAGCGCGGCTCGCAATTTTGCGATTGGACAAACGGTAACCATTCGTGGAGTAGTGACCAACGGAAGTGAATTGGGAACTATTCGCTATGTACAAGATGGTGGAGCAGCTTTACCTGCATTTGGAAGCATTTTAAATTCTGTCCAAAGAGGTGATTCTATCGAAGTAACAGGTGTATTGTATGATTACAATGGTTTGTTAGAAATTTCTCCAACAAATTCATTCACAGATTTAGGAAATGGGACCTTGCCAGCAGCTCAATCTATTCCAATCACAGCTGTTTCTGAATCCTTAGAAGCTCAATTATTGCGTTTTGAAAATGTGACTTTCACAACGACAGGTACTTTTGTTGGAAACACGAATTACAACATCACTGATGGTACAAACACTTTGCAAATTCGTATTTCAACTGGATCGAATTTAGTTGGGGTTGCAATTCCAACTGGACCAGTTAGTGTAACAGGTGTTTTAGGTCAATTCAATACTTTCCAATTATTGCCTCGCGATCAAAATGACATCATTGCATACGTTGCTCCACTTCGTGAGATCAATGTAACAATTGGTGGAAATACTTATTTGAATGGTAGCCAATACGTTGTTGGAACAAGTGCAGTGAGTACAGTAACTGTTCAAAACTTAGGAACAGGTAACTTAACAGTATCAGGTACTTCTTTTTCAGGTGCGAATGCTGCTGATTTCAGTACTACATTTACCAATCAAGTTGTTGGTGGAGGTTCAACTGCTGCTATCAATGTTCAATTTACTGCAGGTGGTACAGGATCTCGCTTAGCTAGTTTGACAATTGCTTCTGACGATGCTGATGAAGCTAGTTATGTGATCAATTTATATGCAATTGGAACAAACAACACGGCTACTGAACCAAGTGCTAATCCAACTGCTTTAAATTTCTCAAATGTGAAAGCTTATGGATTCAACGGTACTTATACAGCAAGTGCAACAGCTGAGAACTACGTTGTAGTATGGGCAAATGGTGCGGCAGTGAATGCAGCTCCAGTTGATGGAGTAACTTACCAAAGAGGTGATGTAATTGGAAATGGTCGTGTAACTTATGTTGGACCTGCAACTGCTTTTGCTCCTCGCCACGTAATTGCGAATCAAACTTACCATATTGCAGTTTTTGCATTCAATGGTCCTTCAGGTTTTGAAAACTACAAAACAACTGCACCATTAACAGGTTCAGTTACTTCTCAAGGTGAGCAAATTGGATCATATTATTCAACAATTTCTTCTTCAAGCGCTTCATTTGTTACAGATTTGACAGCATTGATTAATCCACACACAGTAATTTCATATGGTAATTACAAACCTACTGTGATGAGTCAATTTGAGATTCAAGATACAACAATGGGACGTTCATTTGTTATTTGTGCATACTCAGGTGAGCGCAAAGTGTTCAATGATCCTTTTGATTGGACAGCTGTTGGTTATTCTAGAGAGCACTCTTATTGTCACTCATGGATGCCATCTTTTCCTGCTGATGGAACACCTGCTAAACCAGAATATTCAGATCAACACAATTTGTATCCAACCAACTTAAACAATGCGAACTCTCCAAGAAGTAATCTTCCTATGAATGAAATTACAGGTAGCATCGTATTTAATTATTTAGAAGGATCGGTAGGTTACAATGGTGCTCAGATGGTTTACGAACCGCGTGAATCTCAAAAAGGTAATGCTGCTCGTGCAATGTTCTATATGGTAGTTGCATACAATGGTGTGAATGGTCAAGGATGGGGATTGGGTTCAAATCAACCTCAAGAAGTTTTGAAAACTTGGCATTTTGCGGATCTTCCAGATAATTACGAAATCGCAAGAAATGAATACATTTTTAGTCAACAAAATAACAGAAACCCATTTGTGGACAGTGTTGATTATGCTTGTTTCGTAGATTTCTCAAATGCAACATATGATGCAGATGGATGTTTATTATCAGTTGAAGAAAACTTACAACAAAATTTTGTAGTATTCCCTGTACCTGCAACAACACAATTGTTTTTACAAGTTAACGGTTTGAATATTCAATCTTATACAATCACTGATGCTACAGGTAAAACAGTTATGAGTGCTGGAAACTTGGAAGCACCAGTAGTAGAGTGTAACACTACTGAATTATCAAGTGGTATGTATGTCGTTACGGTTACAACTCCTAAAGGAACAGTTACAAGAAACTTGGTTATTGAATAAAAAATGAAGTTTTCATTTTTAATACTTTTACTAGGAGCAGGTCTTTCGGCCTGCTCTTCTTTGTTGGTAGTATCTGATGCACAATCAAAGCGTACAGTAATGAATGGAACATTGCAAACTGATGTACAAATGGATTCATTGATTGCCCCTTATTCCAGGGAATTAGCAATAGAGATGAATCAAGTAATTGGAGAAGCATTGGTTGATTTAAGTCCGATGAGACCGAATAGTAATTTGGGCATTTGGTCAACAGATCTTCTGATAGAATTTGCCAAAGATTCGTTGAATATGAATGATGAACCTCTCATTGCGATTTTGAATACAGGAGGACTTCGTGCTTCCATCAATAAAGGACCGATAACTGTAGGCGATGTTTTTAAAGTAATGCCCTTTGACAATTCAGTTGTTTTGGTGAAAATTGATACGGCTAAAATCAGTTCTATTGTTGACTATCTTTTTGGTTCCATCAGTGAACCAATTGCAGGTTTTAAAATCAATAAAGGTGTTTTTGAAATGAATGTTCCCAATGATAAACCTTACATTTGGGTAGTGACATCTGATTTTCTAGCGAATGGAGGTGATAAAATGACTTTTTTTAAAGATCCTTTAGAAATGCGACTTTCAGGTGTATTGTTAAGGGATTTAATGATTAGTTCTGTTAAAAAGCAACAAAAACTAACCACAACAAACGAAGAACGAATATCTTGGTAGTATGAAACGCAGACTTTTTATCAAACAAACCGGAATTCTAGCAGGTGCTGCAATGGTTGCTCCTTCATTGATGAGTGCTAAGAAAAAAGAAACGAAATTGGTGATTCTTCATACCAACGACACCCATTCCAATATTGATCCCTTTCCAAAAAATCATGCGAAATTCCCAGATATGGGAGGTGTTTCCAGACGAGCGGCTTTAATAAAAAGTATCCGTGAGCAAGAGGACAACGTTTTGTTATTAGATGCGGGTGATATTTTTCAAGGAACTCCTTATTTCAATAAATTCAAGGGAGTACTTGAAATGAAAACCATGAGTGAAATGCAATACGATGTGGTGACTCTAGGGAATCACGATTTTGATATTGGCATTGATGGTTATGTGAAAGCAAAAGAACACGGTACGTTTAAAGTGGTCAATGCGAATTACGATTTGTCTAAAACTGCAATGCATTCGCATGTAGAACCACATGTGGTCATTAAAAAAGGCGGATTGAAAATCGGGATTTTTGGTGTAGGGATTGATTTAGACGGTTTGGTTGCAAAAGAGAACACATCGGGATTGATTTACAATGACCCTGTAGCTTCAGCAAATCAACAAGTTGCTCTTTTAAAACAAAAAGGTTGTGATTACATCATTTGTTTATCTCATTTGGGTTTTGAATATCCAACGGATAAAATGTCGGATAAAATCTTAGCTCAAAAAACGGAAGGAATCGATTTGATAATTGGAGGACATACACATACGTTTTTGGATGCTCCTGTTGTTTTGAAAAACACGAAAGGTGAAGATGTTCTGATCAATCAAGTGGGTTATGGTGGTTTACATTTAGGAAGAATTGACATACAGTTTTCAACTGATTTAAATAAAACAACGATTGGTGAATGTGTTCCATTGACATCTAAATGGGATCTTGCTTAAAGAAAATTAGTTGCTATTATAGATTTTTGTAAATTAACCTCATGAAAAAAGCCATTTTAATTGCACTACTGTTTTCAGCAAATAGTGTTTTCGGACAAATCAACTTCGTTCCTAAAACCGTTTTCAAATTTGATCCCCTTCAACTATTGACAAGCGGTGAATTGAATATGAGTTTGGAACAGAAAATTGCTCGTCAACTATCTTTAGAAGCTGATTTCGGATTGTTAAAGTTTGAAGTGATCGACAATCCGTTTACCAGTTTAAATGATGAAGATTTTAATACCGCTTCAAAAATGGGCGGTTTTGGTAGTATAGGCATTCGGTTTTATCCATTACAATCAAATGAAGCACCTGCAGGTTTGTATATAGAACCTCAGTTTAAATACCGTTCTTATAACTTCTATTACAACACGATAACATATAACGGAGAAGTTCCAACTGGCTCTCGTAAACAAACGATAGGATCCTTTAATTTGGGATATCAATTTTGGGCAGCAGATCGTTTTGCTTTTGATTTTTATGGAAGTGTGGGGATTAAAATGACCGAATACAAAGGGATTCGAAATGAAGAGGATGCACTAGGGAATACTTTAATGGCTCCTTACACAGAAAAGAAATCAGATGTTGCTTTGGTTTTCGGTATCAAATTTTGCGCAGGAATATCCAAATATTAATTCAATAGACATTAAAAAAGCCCTAAGTCATTCAACTTAGGGCTTTTTAATTACTTGTAAGTTTTATAAATGGATCACTTCTCCATACGCCGCCGCAGCTGCTTCCATTACAGCTTCAGACATGGTAGGGTGAGGGTGAACTGTTTTGATCAATTCTTCTCCGGTTACTTCTAATTTGCGTACAGCAACGATTTCAGCAATCATCTCAGTTACATTAGCACCAATCATGTGACCGCCTAATAATTCACCGTATTTTGCATCGAAAATCAATTTCACGAAACCATCTTTAGCACCTGCTGCAGATGCTTTTCCAGATGCTGAGAATGGGAATTTACCTACTTTGATTTCATAGCCTGCTTCTTTCGCTGCTTTTTCTGTCATTCCAACAGATGCAACTTCTGGAGAGCAATAAGTACATCCTGGGATGTTAGTATAATCCAACGGTTCAGGATGATGTCCAGCAATTTTCTCTACACAAATGATTCCTTCAGCAGATGCTACGTGAGCCAAAGCTGCAGTAGGAATAACATCCCCAATAGCATAATATCCTGGGATGTTTGTTTGGTAATAATCGTTGACTAAAATTCTTCCTTTATCTGTAACGATTCCTAATTCTTCCAATCCAATGTTTTCAATGTTTGCTTGAATTCCAACAGCAGAAAGAACCACATCGCATTCGATTTTCTCTTCACCTTTTGCTGTTTTCACAGTTACAACACATCCTTTTCCAGAAGTATCAACTGATTCAACAGAAGCATTTGTCATAACGTTAACGCCTGCTTTTTTGAACGATTTTTCCAATTGTTTTGAAACTTCTTCGTCTTCAATAGGAACAATGTTCGGTAAGTATTCAACAACGGTTACTTCTGTACCAATTGCATTGTAGAAATAAGCAAATTCTACTCCGATAGCTCCAGAACCAACAACAACCATTTTCTTAGGCTGCGTTTTCAAAGTCATCGCCTCACGGTATCCAATAATTTTGGTTCCGTCTTGTGGTAAGTTAGGTAACTGACGAGAACGAGCACCTGTAGCGATGATGATTCCTTTGTCAGCTGTATATTCTGTTACAGTTCCGTCCTCAGCAGTAACTGCTAATTTCTTTCCTGCTTTGACAGTTCCAAATCCTTTGATGACATCGATTTTGTTTTTCTTCATCAAGAATTGAATACCATTACTCATTCCTGAAGCAACTCCGCGAGAACGTTCAACCATTCCTGTAAAGTCAACAGATGCATCTTTTACATTGATACCATAATCTGAAGCATGTGTCAAGTATTCAAAGACATTTGCACTTTTCAAAAGCGCTTTTGTAGGAATACATCCCCAGTTTAAACAAATTCCACCAAGCGCATCACGCTCAACGATTGCTGTTTTCAATCCTAATTGAGAAGCGCGAATGGCAGTAACATATCCACCAGGTCCACTTCCTAATACAATGATATCGTAGTTCATATTCTTTGCAATTATTTACTGATATGTTGCGAAAGTAATCAATTCCATTCAAATGCTGGTTACTCGTTTACGTATAATCTAACTTCTTTTCGATGATAAAATTGGTTTGGGATGATTACTTTTGAGAAAAAAACAACATGACGAAGTATTCATTGTCGATTGAACAAGCTCACCAACAATACATTCAATTTCATGTGCAATTTTCTAATTTACCCGAAAATGCGCTAATTCATCTACCCAGATGGCGACCAGGAAGGTATGAGTTTGGAAATTTCGCTAAAAATGTGCGCTTTTTTCGAGTGTTTGACGAGCAAGGAAATCATTTGCCCTTTCAAAAAGAAGGTTTATCGAGTTGGCGATTGAAAAACAGCGAAAACGCATCTGTTCGCATTGAATACAGTTATTATGCCGCTGAATTGAATGCAGGTTCGACCTATTTATCGGATCATCAATTGTATGTCAATCCAGTCAATTGCTTTGTTTATGCGGATGCTCAAATTGCAAACAGTTGTTCGGTGCAGTTAAATATCCCCTCTGAATGGGAAATAGCAGGTTCTCTTACTAAAAAGGAAGGTCTTTTAATTGCCACTGATTTTCATGAGTTGGCAGATTCACCGTTTATTTGTTCAGCTCAATTACAACACCGTACTTATCAATCCAACGAAACTTTGTTTCACTTGTGGTTCAATGGCGATGCAATCATTCCTTGGGAGAAAGTGATCCACGATTTCCAATTGTTCACGGATAAGCAAATGGAAAAATTTGTCCAATTTCCTGTCAATGAATACCATTTCTTGTTTCAAATATTACCGAATAAAGCATACCATGGAGTGGAACATCAAAAGTCAACGGTCATTACATTGGGCCCAACTTACGATGTGTTTGATGGAGGATATGCCGATTTGTTAGGAGTGAGTTCTCATGAATTGTATCATACTTGGAATGTCAAAGCGATACGTCCAATCGAGATGTATCCCTACGATTATCAACAAGAAAATTTATCCAAATTAGGTTATCTGTGTGAAGGAGTCACTACTTACATGGGCGATTTAATGTTGTATAAAAGTGGTGTTTTCAATTTGGACGAGTACTTGAAAGAAATGTCTGTTCAATTACAAAAGCACTTTGATAATTTTGGACGTTTCAATTATTCCGTTGCTGATTCTTCTTATGATACGTGGTTGGATGGTTATGTTCCAGGAGCGCCAGGAAGAAAAGTCTCCATCTATACGGAAGGATGTTTGTTGGCTTTTGTAACAGATATTCGTATCCGACAACAAACTGAAAACAAATACGGCTTAGATGAAGTCATGAAACGCCTGTATGTTGAATTTGCTTTGCAAAACAAGGGCGTTAGTGAGGCTGATTACATGAATTTAGTGGTTGAATATGCAGGGGAAGAAATGCGATCAGTTTTCAATGATTATTTTTATGGAATCAAACCATTTGATGAATTATTGAAAGCCGCATTTGATGTGATTGGATTAGAGATGACACAGGTCCCTTCACCTAAATACAGTTTTAGTAATTTAGGTTTTAAATCCTTACCTCAAGGAACCAATCATATTGTGAATGCTATTTATCCTGGTAGCCCAGCAGATTTAGCAGGTTTACGTTTAATGGATGAAATCATTGCCGTAAATGATTTTCTCTTAAATGGTGAATTGGATAAGTGGTTGAATTACTGCAATGATCGTCAAAAAGAATTAACTGTTATTCGAGCAGGTAAATTAGTCAAGTTAGCTTTCCCTGAAGTACAACGGCATTTCTTTTTAGATTACGGAATCAAAGTGAAAGAACAAGCAAGTTCGGATCAGAAAAAAGCTTTCGAACTTTGGAGCAGATAAGTAAAAAGGGGCATAAGCCCACGAATGGTCGGAAGATTTTTTCTTCCGACTTTTTTGTTTTTACACACAACGAAATGTTGATATAAAGCGTTGATAATCAATCAAATAACTTGAAAAAATGAACTTAAATTTGTATCTTTATTAC
>JADLGD010000092.1 GCA_020849495.1 Fluviicola sp. | reverse complement strand
GATTGTTCTGAGATTGAAAATGGATTGTACACCATCAATGTTATTTCTGAAACTGGTGAACAACTTTCAAAACAAATTATCATCAATAAATAACCATTCTACAAGTAAATAAAGGGGACGTATTTCGTTCCCTTTTTTGTTTTACCTAGAATTACCCGTACTTTTGGTTTTGTGAAAAAAATAGGAATTGTTGGATCGGGGAATGTTGCCACTCATTTGGTAATCGCTTTCAAGGAAAAAGGAATGGACATAGCTGGTCTTTTCAGCAGAAACCATCATTCAGCTCATGAAATCTGTGAGCGTTTTTCAATTCCGTATTTTGAAACAATCGAACAATTCAAGCAGGTTGATCTCATCATTGTTTGTGTCAGTGATGATGCTTTAGCAAACTTGATTCCTCAATTAGCTCAATATGCTCCAACTGCAACTACCTCTGGGACAATAGATGTATTGCAATTCGATCACTTGAAAGATGTAGGCGTTTTTTATCCTTTACAAAGTTTTACAACAGGTAAAAATGTAGCCTTTGATACGATTCCAATTTTTATAGAAGCTTCATCGGATGCATTTGCACAAACACTAAAGGATATTGGCACAAAATTGAGTTGTGAAGTTCACTTTATATCTGCAAAACAACGTCAGCATTTACATGTAGCAGCAGTAATGGTCAACAATTTCACCAATCATCTGATGACTTTAGCAGCTGATTACTTGAAGAAAGAAAACATTCCCTTTGAATGGTTGCAACCATTGATTCTTGAAACGGTTGATAAGCTCTCGAGTATTTCACCTTATGATGCACAAACAGGACCAGCTAGAAGAAACGATCAACAAACAATTGACCGTCATCTTTCGTTGATAACGAATGAAGAATTGAAACAACTGTACATCCAATTCACTAAAAGCAGACAAACAACTTATAATCATGATTAGCTACAAAGAACGACTTCCGAAAATCACCACATTTATGTTTGATGTAGATGGTGTGTTAACAAATGGTGATGTATTATTGATAAACAATGATGTCATCCGAACTTTAAACGCTAAAGATGGGTATGCACTTCAATTTGCAAGCAAAAAGGATTATAAAATATTCATCATTACGGGTGGAAACTCTTTGGACGTAAAAGCGCGTTTAGAAGGATTAGGTGTTACTGAAGTACATTTAAGGAGCTCTGATAAATTAGCTGTTTACGAAGATATCATAAAGCGCCATCACTTGAAAGATGAAGAAGTGTTATACATGGGCGATGATATTCCAGATATTCCTGTGATGCAACGTGTTGGAACCAGTACATGCCCGCAAGACGCCGTGAATGAAGTCAAACAAATCAGTCATTACCAATCGCCACTGGATGGCGGCAAAGCTTGCGTGAGAGATGTCATTGAACAAGTTTTAAAAGTTCAAGGAAAATGGATGGTAGAGGGCGCCTACAAATGGTAAGTTTATTCTTTGATCAGTTTACAAACTGCCCATTTGTTATCTGCTGATATTTTCAAGTAATAAATCCCCTTTGCAAGTTCATTTGTAGCAATATCAGCTGTCTGATTAAATGTACCAGTATTGACAATTGCTCCAGTTGCATTCATCAATTCAAAAACACCTTCTTGACCTTCAATCTTAATTGTTAGTTGATCATTAAACGGATTGGGATAAACCGATAATTGTTCGTTTAATTCATTTTCAACAACAGTAACTAAAGGCGAAATTGGTGGGTAAGCATTATTTGGAAAAGTATTTTCATCTCCTAATTTCACTACAAAAATGGAATTTCCACCAGTTCCAATCGTTGTGTGATAACCGACTAAAATTCCATACCCATCCAAAGTTGGTATCATTTGATTCACTTGATCTTGCCCAATTCCGTTATAACCTAAGCCATAATTATCCCAGTAGAAACCACTATTAAAACGAGAAACATAAAAATCTTCACCATCAGAAAATGTGGGAATTCCAGCATTTATTGTTTGATTCACGCAAAAGTACTTCGTTCCACCTCCTGCTAGATAATTGATTGCAGCAACATATCGTGTATGATAACTTAAAAGTGTTTCATTCTGATATAAAACCACACCATTAAAATCGATTCGCGCATCGTAATTTACTGTCTGACTTGGATTTTCATATAAAGTTTCCCCCAAAACAATGAATTCGGTACTCTTAAGAACAATATCATTGATTATAGTAGTTCCATATGCACCCAGTTTTTTATGCCAAAGTTCAGTGCCATCTATGTGAAACTTCGCTATCAACCCTTTTGATTTTAGAGAATCTGGATTGTAAATGGTTCCTCCCAACAAGAAATGATTGGCATCAAACAATTCCAATGTTAATCCAACATCCTCACCTTCAGAACCCATTTTTTGCGACCATAGCGTTGTGCCATTTTTATCAATTCGAGCTAAAATGACATCATTATTTCCACTAACAGTGCTGTCAGTTTGTCCAGTGACAATGATACTGGAATCAGCTAGCATAATGGCATCATTGATTCGTTCCCAAGATCCAAAATCTAAGAAACGTTCCCAGATTAAATTCCCTGAAAAATCCGTTTTAAACACATAACCGTCGAAATCAGCCGATGTACCGCTTGAAGAAGTACCTGCAATTGTATAAGAATCATTTTCAATTGCTAATACACGTTTCCCTTCTTCGGATTCTGACCCTCCATAAGCCATTGACCAGATATAATTTCCTAATTTGTCAATGTGCAACAAAAATGCTTGAGATGGGGCATCTTCAAAACTTGACGAGCTCCCTGTAATCATGTAAGAACTGTCAGCCAATTGTGTAATTCCTTCTCCTTTATCGTATCCATTTCCAGAAAATACTTTGTAGAAAGAGCTTACTTGACCAAACACCGTTGTTACGGTCATAAACAGACCGCAAAGAAGCCAATTCATTTGTTTATTCTCCATGATAACTTCACTATTAATGATTGTCCAAAACCATTTTTAGATACATATCCCAAAATGTCATCAGTACCTAAACCAATCGTTATTTTTTTTGCTAAATAACTCAAATACAAACCACTTCTAATTTTACCAAAACCACCATAATACATGGACAATGCTGCTGAAAATGCTTGTATAGGACGGTAATTTAAACCAACAAAAACAGCTGGAACTGCACGCATCGTAGGATAGACCCTTACACCAAAAAACGTTTGTAGTTTCTTGCTCGAATTGTCATCAACTAATTTCATTAATTGAATATAACCCGGAGTAGCAAGCCATTTTTTCACTTGTGTTTTTTCAATTCGCAAAGAATCAAACACATCGAAATCATCACCAAATGTAGCAGCACTGTTCGTTAATTGATTCACCGTAAACCCATTGTAATTGTAAGTTGAATCAATGACATATTTGGACATGCCATTGTACATGTAAGCAACTCCTAAATTATTTACGGAAATACTAAAAGGTGCCTTTGAATCTTTTATCCAAGGTGCCATGAAACGGTATTCACCATCGATGGCCAATCCAAGTCCTTGACTGAAATTAGCACCTTCAGTAAATGCAAATTCGCCATCTAATAGCACATCCAAACTTGAACCATCGGCATTCTGTGATAATTCACCTTTGTCAATTGTAGCTTTGAAAGCTTGTTGCACGTTGATTACATTCAAATAAATTGAACTTTTCGTTTTACGATCAACCAATCCAAAACCCACTTTTTGGAAAAGCATGAATTGACTAATGGTATTTGAGAAACTAGCTGTTTGATCCAAGTAGGAACTATTCCCATTCATCAACAAACCAAACAAGTCTTTATTATAACTAACACTTCCTGCGGCATAATACCCCATTTTTACACCCCATCCGCAAGATTCTTTTCCTAAAAAGGGTTTAGACAAATGCAAATACCTTAATTCATTGGTATTGTAAAATCCCAATCGATTGATTCCACTGTGTTTATTGAAACTTCGATCTTTCACTGTTTGATCAATTTCGCCACCCCAAATAAAGGTTTTAGAAAGATCATTTTTAATGGATGTTGAATGATAATCAATGGCTTCATCTAATTCGATGAAATTACCCGAGTATCCTAAAGTATCATGGTAAATTGGCAAAGCGTTCTGTCCGAATGAGCAAGCTGCAACACCAATAAAAAGAAGTGATAGATAGTGTCTCATTAAATTCGGTTTTCTAAGACAAATTTTGCTCCCAACTTAAACTTGAAAAACGCATTTGCAGGTATTGGTAATTTAGTACTTGTTCCAGTATTGCCATCAGGTGTATTTAATTTCAATTTGACCACCATTTTTTTGGTGTAATCCAACTGACTTACTAAAGATTCAGGTACAACAAATTGAACAGATGAACTTTTTTGTTTGATCCCATTCACGACAGATCCATATTCGCTTGAAAGCACTTCATCTGAAGCAGTAATGCTTCCCAAAGTAACATTGTTTTCATCCAATAAATACAAGGTCAACATCCCTTGAAGTGGGAATGCATTCGTACAATTCAACCAAATTGTTCCTGACTTCACATGTGTTTTTTCAGTGTTTTGTTTCAATGAAAAATCAAAGGTATCTTGTACTATCAAATCACTCATTCCGATATTTAGTGGCATGTTCGCTGCTAAATTCACCTTCAATGGATGAGCATCAAATACCTCATCCCAACCTCCAGAAGTATTTCCCCATGGATTTAATTGAATTTGATAAGCTATTTCATTCGTTCCACCATGATTCTCTAGCAATTGTTCTAAATTACTATTGCTTCCATTGAAATTTAAAGATGTGGTAGAAGGGCTTAAATTCGATTCGGTTCCCACAGCAGCAGAAAGATTTGTCCAATTATCAATCATCGGATGATTCAAAGTCACTGTATTGCCTTCAGCATTGGTGCTTTTCAATGAAATAATGTTGAATTTACCGGCTACTTTTAATCCGTTTTCAATTTCTAAGCCTAGTGTTGCAGCATCAAAATCAAGCAATCCACTTTGAATCGCATTCAATGCTTCTATTGTTTCAACAATGGTATCTGAGTAGAATGTATTCCCAAAATAGCCACGCGCATAATCCAACTTGATATTATTCATATCTGCAACAAAGCGCAATGAATCTTGATTGGTAACAGTAACTGCCGGTCCTGTTGGATCAGTCATTACCTGTAATTTTGTTTGGATTTTATTATAAGAATTCAAGTTTTCACCACGCAAATCCAAATCATAACCTGCTAAGTCAACAAAGGTACTTGTCACATAAGGGTTTGCTAATGTTCCAGCTGGTGTTTCTAAACTTTTTGAAAGTAATAAACCATTTTTAGTGGCACCAGGAATTTGCACCGTAAAAAACATTTTTGCTGCAATTGGATTTTTTACTGTCAATAAAATACCCCCTTCTTTGATGCGAATTTTTTTCAATTGAATGTCACCCATTTCGATTTCATGCTCTTGTACATCATTTACAAAAGATGCACCAGCAGGCACATTGAAAGAAGCCAATCCCAAGGCATAACTATGATAAACAGTTGTATCAGGAATACTTACAAAATCACTTAAGCGCAATTCAAAAACCGTTTTATTGAAATCCAATTCATAACTTGAACTCGTCATCGTAAGAATGGAATCTTCCACTAAATTGCTCAAAGTCAAACTATCGTTGATCAAAGGTACTTGCCAATCACTTGTCCAAAACGCTTTTTCGCGTTTGCAACTTGACAAGGCAACGAGCAATAAAAGAATGAAAGCACTGTAATTTTTCATAAGTATCCGTTAGACGTTTGACATTCCAAAAGGTTGGAATTAGACGCGCTCTATGACTGTTGCATAACCTTGGCCTACGCCAATACACATCGTCACTAAAGCATAACGTCCACCTGTTCGTTGTAATTGATTTGCAGCAGCCAACAAAATGCGAGCTCCCGACATTCCAAGCGGATGTCCAAGTGCAATTGCACCACCATTCGGATTGATTCGCGAATCGTTATCAGCTAATCCCATAGCTCTAGTACATGCTAAAACTTGAGCAGCAAACGCTTCGTTTAATTCCAATACATCCATTTGATCTAAAGTCAAACCAGCTCTTTCCAAGGCTTTTCTTGACGCTTCAACAGGTCCGATTCCCATGATACGTGGTTCAACTCCTGCAACTGCAGCACTTACAATGCGTGCAATTGGTTTCAAACCGTATTTTTTAACACCTTCTTCAGAAGCTAAAAGCAAAGCAGCTGCACCATCATTCAATCCAGAAGCATTTCCAGCTGTTACAGATCCGTCTTTTTTGAAAGCAGGACGTAAGCCTTCTAAAGTTGCTAAAGTAGTTGAAGGACGCATAAATTCATCTTGATCAAAGATCAAATCATCTTGCTTTTTACGAGGAATGGCTACAGGAACAATTTCTTCTGCAAGTATACCTGCAGCTTGAGCTTTAGCCGCTTTTTGTTGTGACCAAGCTGCAAATTTATCTTGATCTTCACGACTGATGCTGTATTTATCTGCTAAGTTTTCAGCGGTCATTCCCATGGCATCGGTGCCATATAACTCCTCCATTTTCGGGTTGATGAATCGCCAGCCAAATGACGTATCAAATAACTGTTGATCGCGACCAAAAGGAGTTGCAGCTTTAGACAAAACCCAAGGTCCTCGCGTCATGTGCTCAATTCCACCAGCAACATAAATATCTCCTGCTCCATCTTTAATGGCTCTTGCAGCATTGATTGTTGCCGACATTCCAGAAGCACACAAACGATTCACCGTTTCACCTCCTACAGTTATTGGATAACCAGCCAACAATAATGACATACGTGCCACATTTCGATTATCTTCTCCTGCTTGATTGGCACAACCCATGATCACATCTTCGATGGCATTTGGATCTAATTGCGGAACTTTTTTCAACAATTCAGCCAACACCACAGCACCTAAATCATCTGCTCTTACAGGCGATAAGGTTCCTCCAAAACTTCCGATTGCAGTGCGAACACCCGCTACTAAATATGCTTCTTTACTCATTTTTCAACAATTGTACTTTGCAGTCATTAATTCTTTTTCCTTGATATTTTCCGCGATTTAACTTGGAAAACTAGTCGGGCTAAATTACGGAATATTCCCTATTTAGCATTCAGAAAGCCATCGCAGTTTACGAGTGTTGATAAATTTTAAGTGGCTTCATCGAACAATATTTGCTATTTTGAAACTTCTTAAACCAAAGATTAAACTATGAAACAACATCTTAAATTGCTTTTCTGCTGTCTGTTGTTGGGGTCTTCCACTTTTGCACAAGTTGAAGCATTGACTCCTCAAGAGCAACTTTACAGGGATTCCATTGCAAAGCTGAATCAACAAAACGCAGCAATTGCAGCAAGCCAGGAAGCTTATAACAAAGGGATAGAATTATTCAACCAAAAAAAGTACAACGAAGCGATCACTGAATTCAAACAATCCATTCTTTCAGATCCTAATTTCACTGCTGCATTCTACAACAAAGGTGTTGCTGAAAATGAAGTTGGTCGTTTTTCTGATGCTGTTGAGACTTTTAATAAATTGATTGAAAAACAAGGTAGTTATGCAAAAGCTTATTTCCAAAGAGGTAGAGCTTATCAAGGCTTAAATGACTATTTGAAATCAGAGAAAGACTACGAGAAATCGATTCTTTTGGATGCTAAAAATCCGAAAGCTTATTACAACTATGGCACTTTGAAGTTTTTACAACAAGATTACAAAACAGCTATTACTTATTTTACGAAAACAATCGAATTGGACGCGAGCAATGCCTATGCATACAATGACCGTGGAAGCTGTTACCGCATGTTGGGCGATTATCCTAAAGCTCTAGCAGATTACCAAGAAGCGGAACGTAAAAATCCGAATTTGGCTTTTGTTTTAAACAACATTGGAACCACCAAAAAGAAAACCAAAGATTATGCAGGAGCATTAGCTGCTTTCAATAGAGCTATTTCCATTGATGCCAATTTCCACATGGCTTACAACAATAGAGGAGCAACTTTATTGGAAAAAGGAAGCATTGATGATGCGATGAAAGATTTCGAAAAAGCGTTATTGATCAATCCGAAATACGCCCCAGCTGCATCGAATTTAGCAGGTGTTTATTTCCAAAAAAAGGAATATGCAAAAGCGGTAGAATTAGCTACACGCGCCATTGCCATGGATCCAAATTACGCTGCAGCTTATGTCAATCGCGGAATGGCGAAAGAAATGCTTCGCGATTTAGATGGTGCTTGTGCAGACTGGAAAAAAGCAAACGAATTGGGTGCCAAAGAAGGAAAAACGTATTACGCAACAAATTGCAGCAATTAATATGAAAACGATGAAAAATTGGATTACAGGCGTCGTTATTTGTATGGCGACCAGTGCATTTGCACAAAACGTAGAATTTAAAGCTGCGAATTTTAAGGAAAACAAAGAAGGGTTCAAAAAAGCAGAAGATGCGATTGACCAAGGAAATGAAGCTTTCAAATTGGGAAATGAAGCAGTGTTTGCTGTAAAAGATGTGGGACAGCATTTCAAAAAAGCGCTCTCTTTTTACCAAACAGCTCAAGCTTTCAACCCAAACAATGGATTGTTGAATTTTAAAATTGGGGTTTGCTATGCTAACTCGAATGATCCGTTTAAAAGCATCGCTTATATCAAAAAAGCCTTGCAATTAGACCCCACTTGCGATCCCTTTTTGAATTACTATTTAGGTTATTCTTTGCAATTGGAAGCGAAATACGATGAAGCATTAAAAGCTTACACCGCATTTGAAGCAGAATACAAAAAAGCGGATGACTTTTCAAAATTTGTGACACAACGTAAAAAACAATGTACTACTGCAAAAGCATTTGAAGCAAAACCGGTACGTGCTTGGGTGGATAATGTCAAATCATTGAATTCTGCGAACGATGACATTGCTCCTTCCATTTCTACTGACGGTGCAGAAATGATTTTCTCTTCTACCAGACCAAATAGTCACACGGCTAATGAATTTGGAGAATATGACTATGATATTTACGCTTCTACAATCAATGAAAGTGGCTGGACAACACCAACGAAATTACAAGGGCCAATTAATTCTTCTTCGGATGATGTGAGTAATTGCTTATCGTATGATGGTAATAAAATGTTGTTGCATCGTTCAGATGTGGATCAAACAGACATTTGGGAATCGAAATTGCAAGGTGCAACATGGAGTGAACCTAAAAAGATGATTTTCCATATTTCATCTGATAAAGCAAATGAAAAATACGCTTGTTACAATGACGATGGATACCGCATTTATTTTGCAAGAGACAACGCAGAGCGCACTACTGGAACTGAAATCATGTTTTCTGCTATGCAAAGTAAAATGAAACAAGATTACATGGCTGCAGCAAACCTTCCAATCTTAAATTCGAACTTCAACGATGGACCTGTTTACATCACCATCGACGGTGAAACCATGTATATTGCATCTGAAGGACACGAATCAATTGGTGGATACGACATCTTTGTTTCTAAAAAAGTATCAGGTAACTGGACAGCACCTGTGAACATGGGCTACCCAATCAATACACCTTACGATGACTTTTTCTTTGCTTCTACTGCGAATGGAAAGTTTGCTTACATTTCATCGAATCGTGCTGGCGGACAAGGAGGTTTTGATATTTACAAAGTCACTTTCTGGGGCCCTGAGAAAAAACCGATTACAGAAACAGAGGATTTCTTATTGGGTTCCATTGCAATGCCCGTGAAAGATCACAACATCGAACAATCGGTTGAGGTAAAGAAAAAATCGTTGACCGTGTTTAAAGGAATCACCATCGATGCCATTTCTCGTAAACCTGTTGAAGCACAAATTGAAATTTTCGACAATGCAACAGGTCAAATCATTGAGACATTTACATCCAATTCAGCGACAGGAAAATTCATCATCACCTTGAATTCTGGTAAAAATTATGGTATTGCGGTGAAAGCAACAGGTTATTTGTTCCATTCAGAGAACTTTGATATTCCAATAGGAGCAGATGACAATTTGGTGAACAAAACCATTGAATTGAAAAACATTGCTGTAGGTTCTAAAATTGCATTGCGCAACATTTTCTTTGATTATGCTAAAGCAACTTTACGCTCAGAATCTAACTCTGAGTTGGATCGTTTAGTGAAATTGATGAAAGATGTTCCGAATTTGAAAATTGAGATTTCTGGTCATACAGACAATACCGGTTCTGCTACTTTCAACGAAACCTTGTCTCAACAACGCGCTGATGCTGTAGTAGCATATTTAACGGCTAAAGGTGTTGCTGCAAGTAGAATGACCGCAAAAGGATACGGATCAACGAAACCGGTTGCTCCAAATACAACAGACGATGGACGTCAGCAAAACAGACGTACAGAGTTTGAAATCAAAGGAAACTAAAAAAGGGATTTAATAATATTATTAAATTACTTCCATTGCATTTTTCACAACAGCGCTTCTATTAAATTGGAAGCGCTGTTTTTAGATTTAACACTCATGAAATTCACGCTTCTCTTTTGGTCAGTTTTTGTTGTGAATTTGATCTATGGAATTGTATGCGTCACTATTTTACCATTCAAATCTCCTGAAGAAAAAACAGGCTTCCTATTGTCTGTCATGCTTTTATACACAGTACCCTATTGGATACTTGTATTATTTACACGACTTACTGTTGCGAATTTTAAAAAACGTCTAGCTCAACAACAAGTTTCCTCCAATTATTTTGTAGAGAAAATTTTCAGTTATTGGATTCTTGTCATTGCTGGTTTTGGATTCTTTTCTTTGCTCATTGATACTTTTCCAAAAGCCATTGCAGCAAACAATTTCATGGAATGGAACAGTATCAGCATGGCACTCGGTTTATTGTTTGGTGGAATTCGTTGTTGGTTTACAATTCAATCCAGTTATCCATTGAATCAAAAGTAGAAATGAGTATATTTAATGGATAATAGAACCTTGGTTGAAATTCATTTTTCTTCTAAGAATCGCAATTATGTTAACACAATGAGATACTTGTTTTTCATTTTCTTCTTACTTCCTATCACTGGTTTCAGTCAATCATTGTTTTTTGATGAACTCAACACCACAACTTGGACTTCTGCGGCAACTTTTACTGAAGCTGATTTTGAACAAAAGAAAGAAATCCCCCTTTCAAAACTCACCGTCCCACAAGAAAAAATTGATCGTGATGTCACCATTTGGACATTCAAAGATGATTTTTTAACGATTGTTTATTATGATGTTGCAAAACAACAAACGCGTTTAGTCGGTGTTTTTTCATTTGAAGTGGTTAATGAAACTATTTTACAGATCCAATTGAAAGATGGTAGCAGTTGCAACTACAAAGTGGGCATCGTTTCTACTGGAAATTATGCTTATTTGTATCCGACGAAAAAGATGCATTAATTTCAATTGTAGTCTATTCTTCAAAACTCCAATTAATCAAAGGCAATTTGCGTTTACTGTTGACATTCCATAAACCGATTTGAAAACCTTTTAATCGTTGAGTTCTGTTAAGTAGACCTATTTGCAAACCATGAAGTTCATAGCAATCATTCATTAAAAATGCAGCTTGAACGCCATTTACTTTCTGAACAAAATTCACAAAGCATACAGCCCCTACTCCATTGATTTGCGTCAAGTATTCACCCCATAATCCAAGTGTTATTCCGTTTACTTTTTCATCGGCTGCGGTACCAAAAACAGATAGTGAGATACCATTCACGGTTTCAGAAAGTGGGGCATTCATAAAATCTAAATAACTAGTATCACTTGTTGCAATGGGAGATTGAGGGACCATGGAAGTAAAAAAACCAACACCCAAGAGCTCAATTTTAATCCCATTGGTCTTCACATTTCGCTGTTTATTCGGAACAGAAGCCAATCCAAAAGAAATACCATCGATGGTTTTGTTTTTGGTATGAAACGACCAAATAGGAAAACGATGTGAGCGTTTTGCAATGAGTGAATCTTGCGCCGTTACTTGTAAAGCAACTAGAGCCAACAAGAGTAGAATCCCAGTTTTAAAAGTGATCTGAAGTGCTATTTTCATCAATCTTCGTCTTCCATGTCTCCTGTATCTGGCAATTCCAAAGCTTTCACTTCTTGAACGGCATTCCCTGCAATTCCTTTGATTGAACCATACATATCGATGGTATTCACAATCACTTTTTCGATTTGTTTTTCGCGCTGTTTCCAAATGCGTTGCATGGAGCGTTTTTCACTTTCCAAATCTGCTTTCATTTGAGAGAAACCTTCCACAATTGCTTCAACTTGCATGCGGAAGGTATTGCTCGTTAGAAAATCATACAACAAATGCATTTTATCGCCTTTGTTCTCTTGTGAAACCAAAGCTGAACTTATTTGAATGATAGATTCCCGCAAAACGATACTCAATCCTTTAAACTCTTCATAGGTACAAATCCAAATACCATCTTTCAAGCCCATTCGCTCCATGTCTGAAGGCATCACTTCCGTTACCAACACCCCAATATTTGACCCTCTGTCACGAATATCTGCTTTAAATTTTTCAATCCAACTTGGCTGAAAGTCTTTTGTTCGTTTGGATTCGTAGTAAATCGTCCCACAATTTTGTTGTGTTCTGGTATGCACCGTTTGAATACAATCTCCACCTCTTGCGCCCTTCTTAATTTCATCAATCGTATCTAAAGGGAAATTCGCTGCTAAAAACTCTTCAATGGCTAATTCCTGTACTTCGCCTTGTAACTGCATGGAACCTTGCTCCTGCTTGCGTTTCATTTCTTCCGTCAGTCGCTTTTGATCTTCCAATTGTTTGAGCAACTCTTTTACACGTAACTCATTACGTTCTTCTTCAACTTTGCGAATTTTATCTTTTTCTTCGGTTAAAAGTTGATTCAGTTTTTTCTGAGATTCCGCTTCTACAGCTTCTTTCAATTCTTCTTTTTCGCGCTTTAACTTTTCAATTTCGGCCTTGCTGCGATTCAGTTCTTTAATTTGTTCCGATTTTTCATTCAATTCTTTTTGTAAATCAGCGAATTGATCTGCTTGCTCAGAAGCCAACTTCAATTTTAATTTTTCTTCTAAGGATTTGCGTTCTTCTTTCAGTTTTGCTTCAAAACGCTCTTGAAACAATTCGTTTTCACGACGTTTCTTTTCTTCAAAAGCCTCTTTTTCTTGCAATAACTCTTTTTGCTTTCGCTGAAAAGCATCGCGTTGTTCGTTTAATTGAGCTTGGTATTTGAGTTGAATCTGCTCTTCGAGTTGATGGGATAATAAATCATTTACATCGATGGCAGTTCCGCAATTGGGACAATGAATTTGGTTCATGTATGTTGGTCTTTTTATAAAATCAAAAGAAGATTAAAGGTAGTGTAAATAGTTGAAGGAAGAAAAAATAGCAACTAAAAACTAATCCAAATCATGTTTTACAAACACTTGAATGCCTACCTTGTGGAACACTAAAACGAGAATTATGCTACATCACGAAAAAGCACCAATCATCACCTTTTTGGGTGGCGCAGGCACAGTAACCGGATCAAAAATCTTAGTAGAAGTTGGCGGTAAACGCATTTTAATCGATTGTGGTTTGTTCCAAGGCTTGAAAGAACTGCGCTTGATGAACTGGAGTGATTTTCCTATTGATCCCCGATCCATAGATGCAATCATTCTAACTCATGCCCATTTGGATCACTGTGGTTACATACCACTTTTGGTCAAAAAAGGTTTTAGCGGACCGATTCATTGCACTTATCCAACACTTGAATTAGCGGAGATTATTTTAAAAGACAGTGCTAAGATTCAAGAAGAAGATGCCGAACGTGCCAATTCTCATCATTACACCAAACACGACAAAGCTGTTCCTCTTTACACGGTGAAAGACACCATGGAAGCCCTGCCTCATTTTGTGGGACATAACCTTAATGAATGGGTGATTATCAATGAATATATGAAATTTGAAATGTACAACAGCGGTCATATTTTGGGAGGTGCTTTTGTCAACTTACTTGTGAATGGGAAAACAATAGTCTTTTCTGGCGATATCGGACGAATGGATCCGATGCTTTTGTTTCCACCAAAAATGCTCAAAGAAGCAGATTACATCGTATTGGAATCGACTTATGGAGATCGTAGTCATGAAGTGGAAAATGTAAAAGCTGAATTACTTCAGGTTGTGAAAGAAACCTTTGCAAATGGCGGAATTTTAATGATTCCTAGTTTTGCAGTAGAACGTACCCAAGAATTGATCTACTTGTTGCATCAACTGAAAGAAGAAGATGCCTTGCCCAACATGCCGATTTATTTGGATTCACCAATGGGAATCAATGCTTCGAATGTTTACAACCGCTATCCGGATTGGCAACGCATTTCAGCTTATGAAATCAATCAGATGTTCATGGACGTAAAATTCATTACAGATATAGAACAATCAAAAGCCTTGGTGGCCGATAAACGACCAAAAATCATTTTGGCAGGAAGTGGAATGGTTGAAGGTGGACGCATTTTGCATTACCTCAACAATCCCATCGACAATCCACAAGACACGGTATTATTTGTAGGTTATCAAGGAGAAGGCACTCGAGGTAGAGCGATTATGGAAGGCACCAAGGAAATCAAGTTTTTCGGTGAATACCGCAATGTGAAATGCAACATTCGATCAATTGATTCACTTTCCGCTCATGCTGACAGAGAAGAAATGATTACGTGGTTGCGCCATTTTAAAACTCCTCCAACTTCCATTTTCTTGAATCATGGAGAAGCACATCAAAGTGACGCATTAAGAAGTAAAATAGAACATGAATTGAAGTGGAAAGTCATCATTCCAAAACTACAGGAACACTTCCAACTCGACTAAATACAAGAGCTCTTCATTTTGAAGAGCTTTTTTTGTACCAAAACCTACTTGCTTGCGTTAGGAGAATACTCCAACTCCAATTTCCAAGCTTATGAAAACCAAAAAACAATCCCTTACAGCGATTCAGTTCTTAGTAGTAGCTTTTGTTGCTTTCTTGTTTTTCTTCCAAAACCAAGTCTTTGGTCAAGATTGTTCTTCACAGATCATTCTGCAATTAGAAAACATCAAAGGCGGTGTGTTTTCGAATCAATTAGTGGAATTAAAGCCTTTATCCGGTGGTAAAACTTTGTCCCAAAAAAGTGATGCAAGTGGCGTCGTTACTTTTGATGCTCCTTGTGGTACGACATATTCCATTCATATAGCCAATTATACGCGTAAACAAGAAATCAGCGCTCCAGAAAACAGTGGTTCGTATGCGAAACGAAAATTCAGTTACGAAGCAAACATGGTTCAAAACGAAAAAAAATTCGCAATGACACCTGCAGAACAACAACAAGTGGACGCACAATTAAAAGGTTTACCTGATACCACACGAATTGTGAATGGAATAATGACAAAACCGGTCAACATGGATCCCTATGTCACTTATACCATCACGATTAAAAATTTAGAAAATTTGCCTTTAAAAAACGAGACGGTGACCTTGGTTGGAAGCAAGCGCAACAAGAGTTTCAAAGGAAAAACGAATGACAAAGGTCAATTGTTGGTCTATCTACCAAAAGGCGACGAATATGTTTTACACTTCCCTTATCAAAAGAATTTTAGAAAACAAGATGTTGAATACTCCAAAGGTGTTGTGACTGCAGGAATGGATCTCAGTTATATGGGAACGGAAGAACATTTACGCAGAAAAAAAGCAGAGGAAGAACGCATCAAAGCGGAAGAAAAACGCCTGTTAGATGAACGCATCGCATTTGAAAAATGGTGTAAAGCTGAGAAATTGAGTATTGAAGAAGGTATGCGCAGAAAATTAAAAGAAGCAAGTGATGGCGCACCTGACCAAACGGTAACCAAGGTCTTGAATCGCAACAAATGGTCGGAAAAATTGATCGTTTGCGATCTTACGGGCAGTATGGATCCTTATGCGAATCAATTGGCTGCTTGGTATCAATTGAATTACAAACTGGAACCCAATTTACAGTTCGTGTTTTTCAATGATGGGGATAACAAATCGGATCATCAAAAAGTGATTGGGAAAACCGGCGGGATTTACTATCAATATTCAAAAGGATTGGATTCATTGATCAATTTGATGGCTACAGTGCGTTCAAGAGGGAACGGAGGTGATTGTGCAGAAAACAACATGGAAGCGTTGATCAACGGGGTTAAACTTGCGAAACCTTACAAAGAATTGGTCATGATTGTAGATAACAACGCTCCTGTGAAAGACATTGAGCTTTTGAAAAACTTCAGCAAACCAGTTCACATTGTTTTATGTGGTTCTCAACATGGAGAAGTACTCTTGGATTATTTGTTAATTGCTTGGAAAACGAAAGGTACCATTCATACGATGGAGCAAGACTTGACAAAAATCGCGAGTATGTCGGAGGGCGAATCCATTGTGGTAGAGGGCGTCACTTATAAAATCATGGGAGGCGCATTTGTACGCATTACCAAATCATAGCAAAAAGGCTCGGAACAACCGAGCCTTTTTTAGTTTAAACAAGCGGAAGACCTAAAAAATAGTTTTTGAACCAGCGCTCAAATGCAGGATCTAAAAATTCAATCGCTCCTTTGTGATCGTGAATGATATCCAAATTCATCAATACGTTTCTATTCTTCACCACATTTGCAGAAGTTCCAAGTTTGTACTTATCAAGCATGTCAACCGAAGTCAGTTTCACCTCTTTATTGGCAATTGCTTTGAGTAAATTCAACTGTCCCCTACTGATGGATTCAATTTCTCGTTGATAAAAAGGAGAATTGGTAGCGATTAACTCGAATAAAGCTTCATGTATATGCTCCAATTTGACCTTTTTAGCGCTTTTTTGCCAGGTGTAATGTGCCAATTGTTGAACGTACCAAGAGTGATCATCCATTAAAGTTGGTATGAGTTCAGCTAAGTCTGTAGAAATCTGTTTTTTTCCATTCTCAAAGCTTTCTTGTATGAAGGTAATCCATTTTTCGCGTTTGATTTTTTCCAACAAGAGTACATCTCCAAAACGGTAAAAAGGCTTCGAAGGATTATTGAAAATATCTGCCATCATGTGTCGTCTGCTACCATACAAGCAATAGGTGACCAATTTTTGTCGTTGCCAGGTTGCACGCATGCTTTTTTCAAATTGTTCAAAGTGATCGAATGATGCTAGATTTTGAAATTCATCCAAGCAGATGAGGTACTTCAATCCTTTTTTTTGAGCAATTCGTTCAGGTAAATCCAAAATTTCGTCGCGGTATTTTTTGATTTCTTTCCAATCAAATCCAACACTAAAGTCAACATTCGGATTCAACCCAACCGTTAATTTTGGAACCAATTGATGAAAGAATTCTTTTCCCACACTCAACCATTCCTCCCATTTGGTAGAAGATGCTTTGATGACTTCTCGTGCAAATAATTCTAAAAACTCTTCTTCACTTCCAGCAGAAAACAAATCAATTGAAACCGTTTTTATCTGTTCTTCTTTTCGATTTACTTCTGCAATTAATTTCTCTACCAATGAAGATTTCCCCCACCTTCTAGGTGAGATAAGCATTGTATTGATTCCTTGTGTCAAATTGGAATACAAACGTTCTAACTCTTGCTCTCTATTTGTAAAAGCAATTCTACTTACTGTTGTCCCAAACACAAATGGTGAAAAATCCATGTCGCTTCAATTTTCAACAAATGTACAAAACTTTCCTAATGGAAACTTTCTATACAGAAACTTTCTATGTGGTAAGTTACTGAAGGGAAAGCTAAAGATAAATAACCTAAAAAAAGATTGAAGAAATCCTTATTTTTGAAATCAAATCTTCGTTTATGCAAACGGTACTTTCAGCTACAGACATCGCTTTTTTTGAAAATCTTTTGGGAAATCGCCAACAAGTTGGTGATGCAATTGACTCGCACTACGCTTCCGATCACACAGAAGACTTTGTGTTTTATCCAGCTATTGTGGTGAAGCCTGAAACAACGGAAGAAGTAGCAGCAATCATGAAGTACTGTTATGAGAACAACCTCATCGTGACACCATCAGGAGCAAGAACAGGATTAAGTGGTGGAGCATTGGCAGATCAAGGTGGTGTTTTATTGAGTTTGGAACGCATGAATAAAATCATCAACATCGATGAGAAAAACCATCAAGTAATCACTGAACCGGGTGTTGTGACCGAAGCTTTACAAATGGCTGTAAAAGAAAAAGGGCTCTTCTATCCGCCAGATCCAGCATCAAAAGGCTCGTGTTTCATTGGAGGAAATATTGCAGAAAATTCGGGTGGTCCAAAAGCAGTGAAATACGGAGTGACGAAAGACTGGGTTTTGAACCTGGAAGTCGTTTTGCCAAACGGCGAAATCATGTGGACGGGGGCCAACGTGATTAAAAATGCCACAGGTTATAACCTCACGCAACTCATTATTGGTAGCGAAGGAACACTGGCGGTGGTCACTAAAATTGTTTTGCGATTGATTCCACACCCTACTCACACCTTACTGCTCTTAGTTCCTTTCCGAAAAGGAGAAGAAGCATGTGAAGCAGTTGGAAAAATTTTCATGGAAGGAATCATTCCAAGTGGTTTGGAGTACATGGATCGTGACGCAATCGTCTTTACCTTACCTTTTGTAGATGATGCACCTGACATTCTAAAAGACGATCACGATGCACATTTATTGATTGAATTAGATGGTTTCAACTTGGATGTCATGATGCAAGATTGTGAGAAAATCATGGCAATTGTAGAACAATTTGACATCGACGAAATCCTCTTTGCTGAAACAGAAGCTCAAAAAGAAAGTTTGTGGCGCTTGCGCAGAAAAATTGGTGAATCCGTGAAATCACATTCCATTTACAAAGAAGAAGACACAGTTGTGCCACGCTACGAACTTCCAGCACTTTTGCGAAAAGTAAAGGCTTTAGCGGCTGAATACGGTTTTACACCTGTGTGTTACGGACATGCAGGCGATGGAAATCTTCACGTCAACATCATCAAAGGGAACTTAAGTGATCAAGCTTGGAATGAGGAATTACCCAAAGCAATCAGAGAATTGTTTACCGAGGTTGTCCGTTTAGGTGGAACCATTTCAGGCGAACACGGAATCGGTTTGGTGCAAAAAGAGTACATGGACATTGCTTTTGGAGCAGCTCAACTGGATTTAATGCGAGCAATCAAAAATACCTTTGACCCTAAAGGTTTGTTGAATCCTGGAAAAGTATTACCATCTAAAGGCAACTAAAACGAATAGCAAATGAATCGAGTTGACCGCTTATTTGGAATTGTCACATTGCTCCAATCGCGAAAATATGTGACAGCAGAACACATCAGCAAACAATTCGATATCAGTATTCGAACAGTTTACAGAGATATCAAAGCAGTCGGAGAAGCTGGAATTCCAGTGAGTTTTGAACCCAACAAAGGCTATTTCATCGTTTCAGGTTACTTCACACCGCCCGTTGCTTTTAGTTTAGAAGAAGCCAACGCATTACTATTATCGCAATCATTGGTAAACGGTTTTGGTGATAAATCCATACAAACATATTTTGATCAGGCGCTCACAAAAATCAGAGCAGTTCTGAAACAAGTGGATAAAGAAAAAATGGAACAATTGGATCAACGGATCAAATTACAACTTCCCAAACGTTTGGTCCCAGAATTTGATTACATCACCGTTATTCAAGAAGCCATTTTAGAACAAAAACAACTTCATTTGGCTTACAAAAACATTGCTGAGGAAGTTTCTGAACGCATGATTGAACCCATTGGCTTGATCTTCTATGCATTTAGTTGGCATGTCATTGCCTTTTGTCACCTCCGAAAAGAATACCGCGACTTTAAAATAGATCGTATTCAACAATTAACAGAAAGCCAGAAAGCCTTTGAAATCAAACAACACATGCAATTGAACGATTATCAATTGCCCGTGAATTACTAGATTTATAAAAAAAATCGGTCACTTTAAAAACAGACTGCCATAGGGTTGACAGTGCGCCTGCTTTTCTTTGCTAAAAATTAAAGCAATATGACACGTAAAAACCAACTGATGGCACAATTAGCTGCCGAAGCAAAAACAACACGAACTTTTTTGGAATTGGTTCCAATGGACCAAGCAGATTTCAAAGCACATGAAAAAAGTATGCGTTTGATGGATATCGTTTTACACGTAGTGGAACTCCCACTATGGGCAGAAATGGCTGTCACAACAGATGAATTGGATTTTGCAAAGGAACCATACAATCCAAAGCAATTTGAAACCCGTGAAACCATGATTACTTATTTTGATGAATGTGTTGACAAAGGCATGCAAGCACTAGACCAAGCTAACGATGCTGTTTTTGATGAAAACTGGGTGTTACGCAATGGTGAAAGTATTTACATGTCCAGTACAAAAGAAGAAGTTGCACGAGTTGCACACAACCAAACCGTGCATCACAGAGCACAATTGGGGGTGTATTTCAGATTACTCGATATTCCTGTTCCGCCAAGTTACGGTCCAACAGCAGATTTCCCTGATTTTGTATAACAATAAAGCCTCGAAAGAGGCTTTTGTTTTTTAATTATTCCAATACTGACCTTCGCCGCTTTTCATTTGGTGGTATGCACGAGACAAGTAAGCAACCAGAATACGCATGGCATCAAAGGCTTCTTCGGTTTCAGCACTGATTTCTTTTTTCTGTAAACGCATTAGCAGCTTCATGTACAAAGCATGAAAGCATACTTCAACATAGTTTTTCTCTTTCAAATTGGAATGCTCCACAAAATCCTCTATCAAAGGCAATGCAGTTGCATAAAGTGCTTTGTACTTTTCATCATTGACAACAGTCAATAAGGAATTATGCAAATAAGACAATTCAATCAATACTTCTTGTAATTCCATACGATGCCCGCTTTCTACAATCTTTTCTGATTGCATATCACGCACGAGTCCGCTGTACCAAAAACGGTATTGTTCTAAAAAAGAAGCATCGGGTAATTGTGGTTGAACAAAATGCGAAATGATTTTGTCCACATCAAAATGATAAGCGCGAATAACATCCTCTATTTGATACATGTAGAGGATGTATTCGGCAATGTTTTCATTGTATTTCTTTTGGGCGATTAACATCTTATTCTCCCATGTCTTTTTGCAACAGTTTTTGCTCGTTGTTCAAGAAATCGATGAACGATTGTGTCACGTCCATTTGCCCATCGATGTAATTGATTTGACCACCTGGACCGTGAATCAACAACATGTCAATTTTGTATTTCTGGCAGTATTTTTTTCCTGCTGCTTCAATTTTTTTCGAAATAGCAGTCAACGATTCAGAAGTTTCTTTTTCTAAGTTAGCCCCTTGCGTTTGCTGGTATTGCATGAATTGATCACGTTTACGCAAGATTTCCTTTTCCATTTTAGACAATTCTTCACCACTAGCAGTTCCATTTTTAATGTGTGCGTTAAATCGGTTTTCCATATCTACCAATTCTTTTTGACGCGCCATCATTGAATTTTCAAAAGCCTTTCCTTTATTGGTAATACGATCATCTTCTTTTTTGTAATAATCATAACCAGTACGAAGACTATCTGAATAATAGAAAGCGATTTTTAAACCATCCGTTTTAACAATCGGAACGTTTGGAGCTTTTTCTTCTTTCACTTCTTCTTTAGAAGCATCTGAACATGCAGTAAGACTTAAGCTTAGTGCACACGTAATCAAGGTAAAGTACTTAAATTTCATGCTTGGTCTTTTTGTTGAAATGCTTTTTCCCAATCCGATCGCATCGAAACGAAACGTTCAAGTGAATTAGCTAATAGTTCAGGAGTAATCATTTTTTTTACTTCCTCTAATCCCATTACATCTGCTTCAGCAATTTTAAATACTTGTTCGAACTGAGCTAACTCAATTTTCAACAAATACTTCGCATTGTAAGAAAACAATTGAATTTTGTATCTAGGATGTGGAATTTCTGCGACTACTCTCATAATTGAAACAAAAATAAGATTTTTGCTCAAGTCAACAAGCAAGACAGAAATTTAGAAGAAAATCTAGACTAAAATATGGTCTGTATCGGAGTATTCTTTGAATTCAAAAGGAACACGCACCATGAAGGCATAATCTTGTCCTACTTCATACATATCCTCATCCGATTTACGGTAATACCATTCTACTTGAGCAGAACGACCAGCATCGACCAATTCGTTGAGTTTATAAAGTAAGAATAAAATGCGTTTAGAAGATGTAATATTGAAGTATTCCAAATCAATTTTAACAAGCGTGTTCGAAGAAGGTTGACGCATGTATTCGTCAAACCAATTCAGTACAACTCCCCAAAAAGCCTCTGGATCATCAGGAATTGACCTTCCGCGAATTTCCATAATCCCCGTTGTAGGGTTTAAGTTTATCAACGGCGTATGTGCCCCAGCTTCAATGTGTAATACGTTCATTCTTCGCTATTCTACGGTGCAAGTTGTGAATTTTTTTTGAATCCGCAAATCTTTTTCTACGAATTAGATTTTATTTTCGACCAACTACCTAATAATCAGTCCGACGACCTCATTTGTTCGATGAAATCAAATAATTAATCATTCAAACCTAAGTGATATTCAACCAAACGAAAAATTGGTTGTTCGATGCATTGACCTAATTCCCATCCGTTTTTATCTAAAACTTCTCTTAAAAAAGCCTGCTGTTTACAACCATAGGTTCCTATGACATGAAGTGTTTTGTTCGACGTTTGAAGCTGTAATAAATGGGTGTCTACAAATATCTGAAAGTTCTTTTCGTGTAATTCTCTTAAATGCAAAGCTGCCACTTTCCCCGCCAAAGAAGACAACCATGGTAATACATCAACTCCAGATAAGTGTTTGCGAATAGCATCTTTTGATTCGAATACCTCAAGTAATTCAGGCGTAAATTCAATTTGACCTTCTAAAAGTCCTTTGACAAGCAGTTTTGCAAAATACAATCCGCTTCCTTCATCACCTATAATTGCACCAAGGCCTCCTATTTGTTGAGTAATAGCCTTTCCGTTGTAGCCCAATAAAACACTACCGGTTCCTAAAATGGCCACAAAACCTGGATTATTTCCCAATGCTGCTCTGCAAGCACCAATGGTATCTGGAAATATATCTACCGAAGTAAAACCTAAATCAGTAAAAAAAGCATGCATTTGTTGTTTTCGTTCTTCGGAAGAACAACCTGCACCATAAAAACTCAAGGGAGAATCGATTCCATTCGTTAATTGCTCTTTTAATCTGATTTTATCATGCTCATCAAATTGCAAAGCATAACGCGGATGTAAGCTTGACGTTTCAAACTGCTCAATTAGATTTCCACTTTCTAAAATCGCCCATGCTGTTTTGCTCCCTCCAGCATCTGCTATCAGCCTTTTTTTACTCATGAATCAAAAATACCTAATTTATGGTATTGCCCACTCAATATTGTGAAAGTACATTTGCCTTATTTTAAATTAATCTAAATAATGAGAACGAACATATATATCCTTTGTGCAACTTTAACTCTTACTGCTGTTTCTTGTAAGAAAGAAGGTTGTACTGATCCAACAGCAACCAACTACAATAAAAAGGCGAAAAAAGATGATGGAAGTTGTCAATATGCTGCTCCCTATTCAATCCCTTCAACATACTCATTTGTAAATGGACAAGGAAATTCAACTGTCGATTTTTCTGGACAAACGGATCGTTTAAACCAATTGCGCGAAATGATTGCTTATGCTGAAACAGGCTTGACTACAAGTTTGGATGCACAAGTGTTGAGAGACATGTTCAACAATGCGAATGGAAATGCAAATGGTGCGTTTTCTTTTACATCAAGCAGACAATTGCAAAACAAGTGTTTCAGTTTAGACACTGCACTTATTATCAGTTATTTTGATGCTTTAGCAGCAGCAAGCACAGATTTTTCTCAAACAGCCAGCAACGGACAAGCAGGAACGCTTACATCTGGAACATCTACTTATCTTTTTGCAGCAAACGGATTTGAGTACACTGAAATGATTGAAAAAGCGATGATGGGAGCTGTATTAAAATACCAAGCATTGAACATTTATTTCGGAAGTACGAATATGAGTGCAGATAATACAACTTTGGTTGCAGGTCAAAATTACACGAATTTAGAACATTACTGGGATGAAGCGTTTGGATACTTTGGTGTTTCAACTGACTTCCCAACAACAGCTGCAACTGATTTCTGGGGAAAATATTGCAATTCACAAGATGCTAATTTAGGTTCAAACGCCTTGATGATGAACAACTTCTTAAAAGGAAGAGCGGCTATTGCCAATCATTATGAAAGCGATAAAGATGCTGCTATTCAAACCATTCGTGAAACGTGGGAAGCAATTGCGGCCTACCAAGCAATGCGTTATTTGGATCTTGCCGTTCAAAATTTCGGAACTGACCAAGCTAAAACATTGCATGTACTAAGTGAAGCATATGGTTTTATTTACGCATTGCGTTTTGCACCTTTGGAAACACGAAACTTGACAACAACACAAGTGGATGATTTATTAGCAAGCTTTGGATCAAACCTGTGGAACTTGACATTAAATGACATTCAAACCATTAAAGCGACATTAGACGCAACCTATTAATTATGAAACGAGTTATTGCTATTCTGACTGTTTTCACTTTTTCACTTGCTAGTTTAAGTGCCTGCAAAGACAAGAAAAAAGACGAAGACATCGATTTTGATAAAGGTCCCATTTTAACCAATTTGGCGGATAATTATATTATTCCTGCTTATGCAGATTTGCAAACAAAAATTGGATCACTTCAATCGCAATGGAATAGTTTTTTAGCTGATCCATCACAAGTAAATCTTGATGCTACAAAACAAGCTTGGGTCGAAGCAGTTACTAGTTTTCATCGCGTGAAATTGTTTGACCTTGGTCCTGCCATGACGAATGGACTAGCTGGAGCTTTGGGAACTTTTCCAGCTGATACCACTCAAATTAAAAACAACGTTAATGCAGGTACATACAACCTATTAACAGCAGACAACATAGATGCGATTGGTTTTGATGCCTTGGATTATTTGTTTTACAGAAATGCAGCGCTTACTGAAATCACAGCTTCAACAAATTGTCAAACCTATGTTTCTGATCTGATTGCAAAAATGAAATCGGAAGTTGATGCAGTGGTAGATGGTTGGAACAATGGTTACAGAACCACCTTTATTGCTGGTACAAGCACTTCTTCTACAAGTCCATTTGCACTTTTGATCAATGCTTTTTGTAGAGATTTTGAAGTAGCAAAATCATCCAAACTGGGCATTCCAATTGGTATTCAAAGTTTAGGCATACAACAACCGCATTATTTGCAAGCAAGACGCTCAGGCATTGGTCAAACCTTATTGGAAGCAAATATTCAAACCGTTTGGGACGTGTTTAGAGGAAATTCATACTCAGGTCTAGACGGGCAAGGTTTTGATGATTATTTAAACGCCATCGAAAAATCAAGTCTTACAGCTACCATCAATTCACGGTTTACTTATATGACATCTCATCCTTCAAGTTGGAGCGGTGGTATCGAAGGCATGATGGCAACAAATCCAACAGAATTGAACACTTTCTATGATTACATGCAAGGAACAGTTGTTTATTTGAAAACCGACATGTCCTCAGCATTCAGTGTTTTGATTACTTATCAAGATAACGACGGTGATTAAACAATGGATCGATAAACAATTATTTAGAGGAGTTTCAGTGACTCCTCTTGTTGCTTTTAGAATAGCATTTGGAGCTTTGGTGCTCTTTAGTTCCTTGCGTTTTATGTGGAATGGTTGGGTCGAAGAATTGTACATTCAACCTGTTTTTCACTTCAGTTACTTAGGTTTTGGATGGATTGAACCTCTAGAAGGGAATTGGATGTATCTTCCTTTCATCGTCATGTCGTTGGCTGCGCTCGGAATAATATTGGGTGCATTTTATCGCATGTCAACATCTTTGTTTTTTCTAGCTTTTACTTATGTTGAATTGCTAGACAAAGCCAATTACCTCAATCATTATTACTTTGTCAGTTTAATGGCCTTCATCCTCATTTGGATGCCAGCACATGTTGATTTTAGTATCGATGCCAAACGAAAACCTTCTATTCGAAAAACTAGTATTCCGAATTGGCCCATCTTTTTACTTCAACTTCAGTTAGGAATTGTTTACTTCTTCGCAGGCATCGCAAAAATTCATCCCGACTGGTTATTCGAAGCTCAACCACTAAGAATGTGGCTACAATCTTATCGTGATTTACCGCTTGTTGGCAATTTATTGGCTTCTTCATGGGTGGCCTTTTTCTTCTCTTGGTTTGGATGCATCTATGATCTAAGCATTCCTTTTTTCTTATCCTTCAAACGAACCCGTAATTGGGCTTACTTTTTTGTCATCAGTTTCCATGTGCTCACCTGGATCCTCTTCCCTATTGGCGTTTTCCCTTGGGTGATGATTTGTGCAACTTTGATCTTCTTTCCTGCCACCTTCCATGATCGATGGATTGGTTTCTTGAAACGCATATTCCATTGGGAAAAATTACATGCACCTGCTTCCTATATTTCTCTTTCAAGAAAAAGAATACTATTATGCATAGGCATCTATGCTTTTTTCCAAATTACAATCCCCTTTCGTTATGTTCTGTATCCAGGAAATTTGTTTTGGACAGAAGAAGGTTTTCGTTTTTCTTGGCGCGTGATGCTCATGGAGAAAAAAGGACTAGCAACGTTCTACGTAGTTGATCCTAAAACCAATGGAAGCATCGAGATTGATAACAGCAAGTACTTGAGCATGCAACAAATGGATCAAATGGCACGACAACCAGATATGATCCTCCAATACGCTCATTTTTTAGGAAACAAATACTCAGACACCACACTTGTTTTCGGGACAAAGCACGTACATTTGCAGCGCCCAAAAGTGACCGCAAAAGTATATGTCACACTAAATGGTAGACCTCATCAACAGTTCATTGACGACACTGTGGATTTGATGAACATTCAATACAATTTGAAACACAGAGCATGGATTCGACCCTTCGTAGATTCACACTGATACTGGCGTTGTTTTTCAGCGGTCAACTTCTTGCTCAAAAAATTGAAGCGACCGTTGTTGATGCAACTAACGCACCTGTAGTGGGTGCCTTTGTCGCATGTTCACAAATCATTGTACAAACAGATGAAAACGGATTTTTTTCTGTTCCTTGTTCACAAGGCGGTGTTTGGATTTATGGTGAAGGAATCGACTCTTTGTATTTTGTCATCAATGGAATTATTGCACCAAACGATACTGTTTTCACAACTGCAAAATCAACGAAAGTGGATGAAGTTACCATTATTGAAAAGCGTTTGTTGTATTTCGATATCGGTTATCTACCTCCAATAAAAGGCGTTCAAATTGCAACTGGAACCAATACCATCATTCAAACGGATCGACAAGGAGGCGCAAAATCATCAGGAAATCCTAGAGAATTATTTGCAAAAGTGCCCGGTTTAAACATTTGGGAAAGTGATGGCGCTGGAATCCAAATGGGCGTTGGAGGAAGAGGATTGAGTCCGAATCGATCGGCCAATTTCAATACGCGACAAAATGGTTATGACATTTCTGCAGATGCTTTGGGTTATCCAGAAAGTTATTACACACCACCATTAGAAGCCTTGCAATCCATTGAAATCATACGTGGATCTGCATCGTTGCAATACGGAACTCAATTTGGTGGACTGATGAATTTCGTGATCAAAGATCCTGAAACAAAAACGCCATTATCTTTTACTAGTAGAAACACTGTTGGCAACTATGGGTATTTTGGTACTTTCAATCGAATTTCAGGCACAAAAGGTCGCTTTGAATACCAAGCTTACTACCAATATAAAACGGGGAATGGTTACCGACCAAACAGTGATTTTAACCAACACCAGGCTTTTGCTCAAATTGGATATTACATCAATGAAAAGCAACGCATCCGTTTGGAATACACGCGCATGAATTATTTAGCACAGCAACCAGGAGGATTAACTGACGCTCAATTTGAAGAAGATCCCAGACAAAGTAACCGTGAACGCAACTGGTTTGAAGTCAACTGGAATGTTTTGGCAGCTCATTACGATTGGGAAATCACGAAAGATAAACGTTTCAATGTACGCGCATTTGGGATGCTTTCAAAGCGCAATTCCCTTGGTTATCTGGGTAAAATCAACACGGTTGACCCTGAAGAAAAACGCGATTTAATTCAAGGGTACTTCAAAAATGCAGGAATAGAAATTCGTTATCTCCAAGAATACCAATTGCGTGAAAAAGTGAAAGGTGGTATTTTAGTTGGTGCACGAGCTTATGCTGGTCAAACAAGCAATGCGCAAGGACTTGCAGCAGCAGGAAACAAGGCAGACTTCAACTATCTCAATGCTTCAGAAAAAGAATATTCTGATTATTCCTTTCCTTCACAAAACATTGCACTTTTTGCCGAAAACATTTTCTTTTTTGGCAAACGTTGGACCTTGAATACAGGAATACGTATGGAGTACATTCATAGTTCTGCGACTGGATACTACAAGAAATATGCGATTGCATTGAATCAAGACACAATTGGTATTTACAAGATCACAGACAATAATGATGTGGCGCGTTATGTCCCTTTAGCTGGAATTGGTGGTTCATTCAAGACTGGAAAAAAATCCTCTTTGTATGCCAATTTCAGTATGAATTACCGTGCCATCAACTTCAACGATATTCGTGTGAGCAATGCCAATGTTTTAGTGGACACAAACATTCACGATGAATACGGTTCAACGACAGAATTGGGATGGAGAGGGTTTGTACTTCCCTATCTTTACACAGATATTGCGGCTTTCTATTTGTTTTATGGCGATAAAATTGGCTTAGCTCCGAAAGGCGATAAAAAAATCAGAACCAACATTGGCGATGCCGTGAACTTGGGACTTGAATTTTTTGCCGAGTTTGATTTCATCAAAGCATTTAGAGATAGTTCAAATATTGGCGCCAGTATATTCGTAAATGCTTCTTACATTGACGCTACTTACATTCGTTCATTAGAACCCAATTACGTGGGGAATAAAGTAGAATATGTAAGTCCAATATTAATACGCAGCGGATTAAAAGTAAAATCCAACAAATGGCAATTTCAAGTACAAGGATCTTATAATTCAGCCCAATTCTCAGATGCATCCAATGCTATAGAACCAAGTGGAGATGCTGTAATAGGTGAAATTCCAGCTTATTTTGTGATGGATTTTTCTGCTCGTTATCAATTCAAAAAGTACTTCCAATTAGAAGCAGGAGTGAATAATTTACTGAACAATCAATACTACACTAGAAGAGCTACAGCTTATCCCGGTCCGGGCATTTTACCTTCGGATGGTATTACTTTTTATGGTACTTTACAGTTCCAAATACAAGTCAAGCAGTGAGTTTTCAAGAAAAATACCTGATTCAACAAGAACTAGGCGGAGCAAAAATCCGAAAATTCTCGCGTGTTTTCAAAGCAATTAAAAAAGCGACAGGTGAAGAAGTGGTATTGAAAACGCTCACGAAAAATTCAACGAATCACATTGCTCAAGAACGTTTAAAAGCTGAAGCTACATTTACCTTTTCAAAACAAGGATTACCCATTGTATTGGATTATTTTGAATCTGAAAACGAACAAATGCTGGTTAAAACATTTGAAAAAGGAATTCCACTGAATACCTATTTGAATCGTTTCAAGCCGAAACAGCGTGCATTCCAACTAATTCCAATCATCGAACAATTGATTCCTTTGTTTCAGTTCATTCATGAGCAAAACATTGTTCATTTGGACATCAAACCAAGTAACATTCTTGTTGATGTTGAAGAAAATCAGTTAGCTGTTTCATTGATCGATTTCGGGATGGCATATCGGATGCATTCCGATGAACAACGATCTATTTTATTTCCATTGGGATATGCAGCACCTGAGTGTTTATTGAATCAGTTGGAACTGGT
>JADLGD010000091.1 GCA_020849495.1 Fluviicola sp. | reverse complement strand
CTTCATTGATGGGGTAATTCGTGATAGTAAAACAAATGAAGTAGTTGCAGATGCAAGAGTTGAATTCAAAGATGTTGTTACAGGAGCGGTTCTAGCAAGTGTAACTACGGATGCAAATGGTTTCTTTAAGTCGGATTCCATTTTTGGTAAAATGCCAAATGATCAAATGAAAGTGCATTTGGATGTCACTAAAAGAGGCTATGCTCCAACTTCAGTTGATGCAGATGTGACTTTTGGAGGCGAACCAGTCGTTCATTTGAATGAAGTGATGAATCCATTGATCTCTGAAATTGCAATAGGAACCGATTTAGGTTTGAGTATCAATCCTATTTATTTTGACTACCGTAAATGGAACATTCGCCCAGATGCAGCAGCAGAGTTGGATAAAATTGTCAAAATCATGAAAGACAATCCGAAAATGAAAATTGCTTTAGGTTCTCATACGGATGCTCGTGGAACTGATGAAGAGAACCAATTGCTTTCTGATAAACGTGCGAAATCTTCTGTAGATTACATCGTCTCAAAAGGACTCTCTAGAAATCGTATTACTGGTCAAGGATATGGTGAGTCGCAATTGAAAGTTTCAAATGAAACAATCCAAGGGACTTATCTATGGGTTGAACAAGAGAAATTACATCAATTAAATAGAAGAACTGAGTTTATCATTGTAAAATAAGAGGATAAATCAACAAATTAAGAGGCGCTTTTAGTGCCTCTTTTTTTTTGAATGAATTCGATGAATTGATGGACCGTCAATGCTGCTAAAATAAATGCAAAGCACAATAAAGGCTGTAAATAACGATCTTCATTCATGCGTTGTACCCAAAACAAGTAAATGAAATAGAGGAGTCCTCCTAAAGCGAATAACTGCCAATAATTGCGTTTTAAAAGAGAAATAAAAAGACTTAAGTAAATAAATAGCACCAATAAAACACATACGATTCGTAAGCTTTCAACCCATACAGTACCGCGGTAATTTTCTTGAAAGACAGCTAAATTCAAATGACTTTTTGCAACTTGTTCACGCATGCCGTTTAATGGTGTAGAAATCCAATATGCAACAGGGTGCGTTTTTTTGAGATGCTTTGTGAGTTGAGAAACCTTTTTTCCTAGTTGAACTTCTGCACTTGTTTCGCTGTTTATTTTATCCCTTTTAAAATCGCTTTGAATAGCATTGTTGACTTTTTGATATTGACTTAATAAATCAAATAAGGTTTCGCTATTTAATGGAACTTTGCGTTGTTTACAATAATCAATAATGGTCTTTTTTTGAATTGGTTCGATACGCCAAGTACTGCCCATGATCTCGTGAAAAGTTTCAGGTCTACTTTCCCAAACACGGAATAAATTGGAGAATTTTTCATGCAATGGTCGGTATTGACTTTCATTTGTTGCATGATAAATCGGGTGTGGGTTGAACCATTCGCCCGTGTACTGGTGTTTTCTCACTTCCCATCCAATTAGAGATAGGAATGCTAGTGAAAGCAGACTAATTTGCTTCCAGTTTAAAGCTGATTTGCCTGTTCTTTTGAATAGTAAATGAATTAAAAAAGGTAGAAATACAAGCAACAATAATGGTCGGAATAAAGCCAAAATGATTAAAAAGAGACTTGCTTTATACAATGGGAATTCTTTTCTCGTAAATAGGTAAATACCAATTATCATGAATGAACCTGCAAATGCCTCTGTGATTTGATAACTCAAGAATCCGAAAAACAAAGGTGTAGATGCATAGATAAGGGAGAAATAGAATGCTCTTCGTTCAGGCATATTCTCCCGAAGCACTTTGAATAATAAATAAATGGCTAAAAGATGTGCTGCAAAACTGAAAACAAACAAAAGCAAGGGAGCTTTGGTTGGAGAAATAACGTACGTAATCAAATGAATGAACCCCAACAAAGGAGGACGTTGAACATAGGCAGAAGCTCCTACGGAATTATCTTTCCAAATGCCATTGTTGAACCAGTTTTCAGCAGGTCTTAGGTATGATGCATCATCAGCAGTTGAATGCATTCCCATTGGAAGGTTTGTTGTGGACATTTCGAACACAAACAGCCCCAATACGATAATTGAACCAATAAGAAGTAATAGAAATGTGTTTCTTTTTGATGGATGCATGTACAAATAAAATGAAAATTGATTGATTCGATTCTACAAGAAATTTTATTTTTTATTGATGTTCTATTCTTAGGCATTATATTTGTTTAAAGACGGCCACAAAACAAGAAGTACAATGGGATTTATATTATCGATACTTACAGCTTTCATTCTTAGCCTTACAGGCGGAGATGTACCTTACACAGCAGTTGAGAATGCCTTTTCAAACGGAGATGCAGCAAAGATTGTAAGTTTTGGGAAAGATAAAATCTTATTAAATGTTTTAGATAAAGAAGGAGTATATGCCTCAGCACAAGCTACACAAGTACTGAAAGATTTCTTCAATAAAAAACCTGTAAGTTCATTTAAATACACCTTTAAAGGCGCTACAGCAGACGGCGCAAATGCAATGGGAAATTATATTTCTAAAGGGGAAACGTTTCGAGTAACCCTCAAATGGACCAAGAGTAGCGGTGAATATAAAATCGAAAGTATTACAATAGAAAAATCCTGATGATTCAGGATTTTTTTTTGGACCATCAATCAGAAATGCTTGTACTTTTGTGTCATGATTCAAGAAATTATTCAAAACGCTTTAAGAGAAGATATTGGTGAAGGAGATCATTCTGCTTTAGCTTGTATCCCTGCTGAAGCAACTGGTGTTGCCAAGTTATTAGTAAAAGATGCTGGTATTATTGCTGGTGTTGAGTTGGCAGAATTGATTTGCAAAGAAGTCGATCCCAATTTGCAGTTTGAAACGTTTATTAAGGATGGTGCATTTGTAAAGTATGGTGATATTGCTTTTACTATAACAGGTCGTGCGAGATCTATTTTAGGAGCTGAACGATTGTTGTTGAATTTCATGCAGCGTATGTCGGGTATCGCTACACTTACAAATGAATATGTTCAATTGATCAAAGGTACTTCCTCCAAATTGTTAGATACTCGAAAAACAACACCTGGAATTCGTTACATGGAAAAATGGGCGGTAAGAATAGGTGGAGGTTACAATCATCGCTTTGCGCTTTATGATATGATCATGTTGAAAGACAATCATGTTGATTTTGCAGGTGGTATTGCTGCTGCAATTGAACGTACTCAAACGTATTTATCTGAAACTGGAAAGCAATTAAAAGTAGAAATAGAGGTTCGCAATTTAGCAGAATTGGATGAGGTCTTAGCGATTGGTAAAGTGGATCGCATCATGTTGGATAACTTTACTCCTGAACTTTTAAAAACTGCTTTAATTCGTATCAATGGTCGATTTGAAACAGAAGCTTCTGGAGGTATAACCAAAGAAACCATCCGTTCTTTTGCTGAAACTGGAGTCGATTTTATTTCTGTAGGAGCTTTAACCCACAGTTTTAAAAGTTTAGACATGAGTTTAAAGGCAACTTTCTAGGTTGTTTAAAATTCGATAAGTAACATACACACATCGTCAATTTGTTCTTCTGAATTTTTCCAATCCAAAAAGGAATCTTGTATGTGTTTTGCTTGAGAAGTAATATCAAACGCTAAACTGGATTCAACGATTGCTCTGAGCCCTTTGGTTTTTAGTTTCTTGCCATTTTGCCCACCAAATTGATCGATTAGTCCATCTGAAAACAAAAAGACACGTGTACCTTTCTCTAATTGAATGAAGTGTTCTTCAAATGCGATACTTGAATCGGTTTTTCCTATAGGTCGTTTTGTTGGGGAATATACCGTGATTTCTGAGTCGTTCATGACCCAAAGTGGATTGTTAGCTCCTGACCAAATCAACGTCTGGGTTGATTCTGAATAACAAGCTATGGAAATGTCCATTCCGTCTGCCAATTGCTGGTCGTCTGAACTCAAATAAACGGATAAATAATCACTCGTTTTAATCAGTAATTCATTGGTGCTTGCTGTGGATAGTTTTGCACAAGACTCGTTCAAAGCATTCATACATAAGACGCTCATCATGGCGCCTGGAACACCATGACCTGTACAATCTGCAACAGCAAAAAAGCGGTAGTTTTGCCCGTTTATTTCTTGGTCTTTAAACCAATAGAAATCTCCAGCAATGATGTCTTTTGGAGCATACCACACATGTGCTTTTTGAAACATGCGTTGAATGGAGATTTGACTAGGTAGAATAGCTAACTGAATCCGTTTTGCATAATTGATGGAATCAACAATTTCTTCGTTTTTCTCAGCTAATTCGTTGCGCTGTAAAATGACTTCTTGTGTACGTTCAGCCACTTCGATTTCGAGCTTTATATTGAGTTCTTCTTTTAATTTATTCGCTTTTGCTAATGTGGCTACTGAATCATCATTCATTAATTTGAAGCGTTGCAATATCGCAATAGTAAGAATGATCATTTCTGTTGCAGCACCTAGTTGCAATCCATTGTTTGCTAAAAAACTGTCTGGTAGAATGCCAAAATTTCGAAATACAAATACGAAAACTGAAAACTGAAGAACTGAAAAGGCAACAAAATAGGATCTTGCAGAACGATTCCCTCTTTTTAGAATGATTATGAGAGGAATAATAATGGCAATGTTCAAAAGAACAGTCATTGCATTGACCGCAAGTGCTGAAATAAATAAAAAGCTTTCTCCTGGAATTAGCGCTAGGATTAAATTTAAAATCAAGAGATACTGAAAGCGGAGGATCCACTTACCAAATTTTGGCATATAAGTGCCGATGTCTAGAAATTGATAAGTAAAATGGAGAAAAAAGTAGACCCCCAAAGTTGCTAAAACTGGATTTGCTCGATTAATTATAAAATACTGGTCTGTCCATAACCAAGCTGTGCCTAATCCTTGCAATGAAAACTGAAGTAATGTAAAAAACACCGCATATAACGTATAGATATAAGCAATTCGTTGTTTGAATAGAAGTCCCATTGAAAAGTTCAAAAGGATGATGAATCCCATGATTCCAAAAAGAATTCCGAAAAATAATTGATGTTTTCCTGCTTCGTTTTTAGTGTAAATGTCTTTTTCTAAAGTCGTATTGAAGTAAAATTGTTCCCCACCGTTATTCACCCTCATGAGGAACTGAATGTTGCTGTTTTCAGGGATTTGTAATTGAAATAATTGTTCGGATTGTTGGTGTTGTCGTAAATCAAAAGGTCGTTGATCACCTCCTTTATTAATTAAAATCCAAGTATTTGAACCGATTTTCTGATAGATATCAACTTCATCTAAAATTGGATTACTTAAATGAAGGTTGCGAATGAGTGCTGGATTCTGTTTATTGTCTAATTCAAAAAAGAACCAAACATCACGTGTTTCAAAACCAAGATTCACAATTGTTGAATGGATGGGTTTAAATTGATGGATTGACTTTGAAACAGATGAGACTTGTTTGGAGGAGGTGGAAGGTGAAATGTAATATCGGATTGATTTTGCTGAAATCTCAATGGTTTCTTTATCCGGCACAATACGTGTTGGAGTTGCTTGTGAGCTGAATTCGATAAGTAAACTAATGATCAGTAAAGTGAAATATTTCAGCATTTTTTTAATTTCTATTATCCAATTACGCAACTAGTTCATGTTTGGTTTTTGAATCGATCATTCAATTATCTAGTAAATCCGAATCGTCATCCACTTTTGATGTGAAAGGATTAAACATATAAGATGCACCTGTAATGAAACCTCCTGCAATTAACACAAAATAGGCATAAGGTAGATTTGAAGTTTTAATGACCAAACCAATAAATAGAACCAAAGTACCAATCCAAAATAAAGGATTGAATGCTTGTTTATCATCATTTTTAGCATTGAAAAATCCTACAATTAAAGCTGCTGCACCAAATAAATAAAATCCAATTCGGATTTCTTTTTGATAGCCATAGGTTTTGTTAACAATGAGCAATACAGCGCAAACAAATGCAATAGCATTGATGATTGTACTAAGCGTTTTTAAAGAAAGATTCATTTGCTCGTTTGGATGAAAGTATCAATTTTTCTAAAAAGATAACGAATTATTGAACATCATCCGTATCGATTTTATCATAGAAGGTACAAATTTCCTCAATAAAGGGCTCTATTCTTGGGTGAGTTTTATAATAGCTTACTATACGTTGGCAATTGGGTAAGCTTTCATTGACTCTTCTGATATATTGTAAAGTAGTAGGGGATGTACTCATCGCATCCAATTCATCGATGATGAGTAGTTTTAATTGATTGACATGAAACCCATTTTGATTGTATAATTCGTGAATTCTTTTAGGATTGCCTACAATGATGTCTGCTCCTTCAAATATGTGATTGCGTTGTTCAATGATTTTTCCTTTGTCTTCAGCTAGTTCAGCAGCAATCTCAGTGCGTTTGATCAAGCTTCTGATTTCTTTAACAATAGCGTTTGCTTTTTCAGAATTGGATGTTATCCACAAAACTCTGGGAGCTCCTTCGAAAGCTTTTGGTGCTTTGAAAATGGAAGCATATACAAAAGCCTCTTGCAAAGCATTTTGCTCAGTAGGCATGAAGATTGAAAAATTTCGACCTTGTTTTATTTTTTTTAGAATAGTTGTAGTGATTTCTGAGAAAGCTGTTTTGTTGTTTTCAACTAAAACATTTTCAACTATTGCATTTAATTCTTCAAACTTCATGTTGTTTACTTAATATAATTGTTGTTCCATTTAATGTGTAATCCCATCCTTCTATTTCTTTGAATTGTTGACAGAATCTTTCAAATAAATGGATTCGGCGATTCATGTTGTGATCTTCTTCATCTATTGCAGTAAATGAAATAGCTTCGATTGATGGGTTATGTTGGATGAAATCAATGATGATATGCAATGTTGTTGACATGATTTTTAAAGCGTCACCAGCATTGGTTGTTTCATATTCATCATCAGTATTTTTAATACTTAAATCAACGTAGAAACAAAAAGGTTTTGAAATGTCTCTAACGAATTGCACATTGTATTCTTGTTGATCCGAATTGAAGAAGCGATAATACCGAATACTTTGGTAAGCAGGAGCTTCAAAAGGATATGGTTCAATCAAATGTGACATGAAACTAAATTAGCAACTTTATTTCAATAAAAAACCCCTTCTCAAAGAAAAGGGGTTTTCAATATGAAAAGAAACTACTTAGAAAACTACCACACGGTGAGTTGACTTAGCATTTCCTTGAACTGCGTTAATGAAGTAACATCCTTGTGCAACGTTCATAGGGATTTTAACTACTTGAGTACCGTTTGCTTCAGATACTTTTGTTGTTGAAATTAATGAACCATTGATATCTACAACTTGAAGTTCCATTCCAGCTACTACATCTGTTAATTCAACAGAAATATCACTTCCAGAAGCTACTGGATTTGGAGAAATAGATACATTGTTTACTACACCATTATCTTCAATAGACAACGTTCCTGAAACATTCCAGTTGTCAATGTATAAATTAGAAGAGTAATCAGAAGCAACGAACTCGATACGGAAACGAGTTTTAGTATCTAATCCTGTTGCAGAATAATTGAATGAAGCTGTTTTCCATTGTGCATTGTTTGCAGGAACAAAATCATTGTTTCCAACATAACCAGCAGTTACAACATCTTCGTTATCAATTGTAGTTCTCAAAGTCCAAGTTTTACCACAGTCACGAGAAGAATAAACTACGATTTTCTCAGTAATATCTGCCAAGCTTGATGCTTTTGTACCATAAGCATAATCAAAGCTAATAGATACACTAGAAGTTGTTGATAGGTTGTAAGATGGAGAGATCAAATAATCTTTTGAGTTTGCTAATCTATCATAATAGAATGCATCATCTGTAAACGCTTCTGCATTAGAAATATCTTTGAAGTTATTCAATTTGTAACAAGGTGAGTTGTCTACACCACCTGTTGAAACTCTATTGAATGATGCATGATTATTTTCAGGGTTCAATGTTAACCAGAAAATTGGGTTTTGGTTGAAGTTTTCAACTCCAGGGCCAAAGTTTTCTTCCCAAGATGGAGAAGCATAAACAACATTTTGGAAAACCATCGTGTCTGAACCGTTTGCATTCG
>JADLGD010000090.1 GCA_020849495.1 Fluviicola sp. | reverse complement strand
GTATTCCAACCAAATGTAAGTAACAAAGCAATTCCCGCTGCCAATGCTGCTGCACCAGCCCACCAAAGTGGAATGATTCGCGCTTCTTTTTGTACCAATTTATTTTTGTTAGGATAAATCAGCACCTCATTTTTGAAACGTGTTTGTTGCATCAAAGCTGCATCTACTTGATGACTAGGGTGCGCTATCAACCAAGTCAACAATGCTTTTGTTTGTGCTTCAGAAAGTAAACCTTCTTCTTTGGCGATGAGGTAAAAATCAACGTTTTCAGCATTCAATTCAGTAAGGTCAATCGATTGTTGCAAAGCAAACACATCAATTGATGATGCTTTTGTGTTTTCATCTATTGCAGGTGGAATCAAAACAGGCAATTCATCACCATCAACAGCTAAGTGAGGATGTTGTGCAAGAAAGGCTTCAAAAGCTTTTTGCTCAACCAACGAAAGATTTCCCTCGAGGTAATCCAGGTAAAATGCTTCGTAATTGTCCAATGTTATGTTCTCTTTCATGCAACGAGTTCAATTTCTTTTAAATAACTCTTCAAAGCTTGTCTAGCTCGAAAGATATAAACCTTTACTTGAGATTCACTCAATTTGGTGATTTCAGCAATTTCATCGTAATGATAGCCTTCGTAATCACGCAATAAGACCACCGTTTTTTGAATCTCTGGCAAGGTGTTGAGTGCTTCGTGTAGTACTTTTTGTACATCAAACAAATGACTATCAACCTCACTACTTGCCGATTCATAACCATCCAAAGTTGCAGAGCGGTTTTCTTTTTTCATTACATCTACCAAACAATGGTAAGCTGTTGTGAACAAATACGACTTTGCTTTATCAGCTTGAATGGTATCGTGTTTTTCCCATACTTTTGCGAAAGTTTCTTGTACAATATCGTCTGCCAGCATTTTATTGCGGGTGTGTTTAACCACAAACCGATAAATATTATCAGCATATTGGTTCACAGCGTTATTGTATTCTTTCGTATTCATGTAGCACTTATCGCCTGTTAGACCATTTCGTTTTGGAAAAGTTACAGCAATGATCAAAAATAATGAAAGAAATTTAGTTGAATTTCAAAAAAGACTTGTAAATCAATTATTTAAAGTTTTAAAAAAAGGTAGAGCACTGAAGTAAGTTTTCGTTTTTTATTGAATCTTATCAATCAAATGAGTTGTTTTTGAAAGTTGATAAGTCTAATTGTTAATGTGATGAGTAAGAATTCACGAAATTTAACGTTTCTCCACACTTTTTATCAGAAAATGAATACTTTGTAATTAGCAAGCAATTACCTTTGTAGTATGCGAGTAATCGGTTTGGTTTTAATTGCTGCTGTTGTTTTGGTTTTTACAAATTCAAAACTTTCTGAATTGAATTCATTTTCAGGGGATCATGCCGTTATTACCTATGTTGGTCGATTTGACTTTTCGCAACCAGAACGCCCGAAAGTTTGGAATCCTGGAGCTTATTTTCAATTTCGTTTCAAAGGGTCAAAATGCATTGTGACTTTAAACGATGAAATGAAATTTGGTTCTTATCACAATTATGTTTCCATCGTTGTTGATGGCAAAGCCCCAAGAAGAGTTCGTTTGGATCAACAAATCAATGAACTAGTGGTTGCGGAAGGTTTGAGTGATGGTGAACACGATGTATTGATTTGTAAAGATACAGAGAGCAACATTGGTTATATTCAATTGGATAATATTCAATGTGAAGCATTGCTAAAACAAACCAAATCTTCAAAAAAGGTGATCGAATTCATTGGGGATTCGATTACATGTGGAAATGGCAGCGATACCACTGAGATCGCTTGTGGTGAAGGACAATGGTATGACCAGCACAATGCTTATTTAGCTTACGGACCAGTTGTTGCGCGTAAATTCAACTTTGATTATCTCTTGAGTTCCTATTCTGGAATTGGCATGGCGCATAGTTGTTGCAACATTGGTTTTGAAATGCCGGATATTTATGATCGCATTAATCTTGACAATCATGGTAAAAAATGGAAAAACACTGAACATGTTCCAGATATTGTATGCATTACACTTGGTCAAAACGATGGTGTTTTAAAAGAGAAAACTTATCTAAAAGCCTATGTTGCTTTTGTAAACCATTTAAGAGAATTGTATCCCAATGCGCAGATTGTTTGTTGTTCTAGTCCGATGGCAGGTGATGATTTGAAAGCTTATCATGCTGAAATGATTCCGAAAATTGTCAAACATTTAGAACGATCTGGAATGGAAAAGGTGCATGCTTTTTTATATGCTGGTCAGTATCGTGGAGGTTGTGGTTCTCATCCAACGGTTGATCAACATCAACAAATGGCAGATGAACTTGCTGGTTTTTTAGAATCAGCTGTTTTACAGTAACGATTGCTTTATATTCGAACCAACATCATACAAACATCATCTGTTTGTTCTAAATGTCCTTTCCACTCTTCAAAAGTAGCTTTCAATAGATCATGCAATTCATCCATTGGTAATTCTTTATTTTCTTGGATGAGTGCCTTCAAGGTCGCATATTTGAATTTCTTGTTTTTAGCTCCGCCAAATTGATCAGCATAGCCATCTGAAAACAAGATTAGTAAATCGTCTTTTTTGCATTCAAAGGTTTGTGTTGTAAACGGTTTGCTAGCTTCATAATAACCAATGGGTTGTTTGTCGGGAGATAACACAAGGACTTCATCCTCTCTCAAAATCCACAGAGGGTTATTGGCACCAGACCATTCCAATTTCAGTGTGTTTGGATTCAATTTACACAACGAAATATCCATTCCGTCTTTCACAGAACGTGATTCTTTGGTCAAGGTACGCACCACTTTTTCTCTAACTGAATCAAGGAATCCTCCTGTTTCTGTGATGGCAGTTTCAAAGAGTGTTTGGTTCATAGCATTGACACACAATACGGATACCATCGCTCCTGGTACACCGTGTCCTGTACAATCAGCTACAGCAAACCAAATTTCATCTTTTCGTTGTTCGAACCAATAAAAATCGCCAGCAATAATGTCTTTAGGTGCGTAATAGATCATTGAATTAGGCAAAGCAGCTTTGATTTCAGCTTTACTTGGTAACAAGGCTTCTTGAATGAACTTAGCGTATTG
>JADLGD010000089.1 GCA_020849495.1 Fluviicola sp. | reverse complement strand
CTTTCTCCTTGTAAAGATTGTTGTAAATTAATCCTACAAGCAGGTATCAATCGAGTGGTATATATCAATGATTACAAAGACACAACAGGAATTGATTTTCTTAAAAATTCCGATGTTGAAATAGTACAAATTGCAGATCCTTTTGACAATGAATAATCATAAAAACAGCTTTTTAATTCCACTACTTCTGATGCTGTTTTTGGCATTGGGCGTATTGTTGGGAGGCTCATTGAATCGAAACATCGACCCTTCTTCATTAAATAATGATCAGTTTTCTAAAATGAATGACATTATTGATGTGTTGGATCAACAATATGTGGATACGATCAAGCGCGATCAATTATTTGAGCAAACAATAACGGATATGTTGCACAAATTGGACCCACATTCCAATTACATCCCAGCAGCTGACATGAAGTCGGCCAATGAGCAAATTGATGGTAAGTTTGGAGGCGTAGGAATTCGTTTTGCTGTTATTCGAGACACTTTGTGCGTAACCAATGTTATTCCAGGTTCCCCTTCTGAAATAGCAGGCATTAAAGCTGGAGATCGTATTATCACGATTGACAAAAAGAAAGTCGCAGGAAAGAAAATGAAAAACGACCAATACATGGGGATGCTCAAAGGCACACCTAATACCCGTGTAAAAGTGGAGTTGTTGAGAGGTAAAAATTACTTTGCTAAAGAAATTACCCGTGGTGTTATTCCTATTCCATCGATTGTTTGTGCTGAAATGATTGATGAATCCATTGGCTACATTCGTTTGGATCAGTTTTCAGTTTCCAGTTCGAAAGAATTCCACATAGCTGCTCAACGATTGCTCAAAAAAGGCATGAAAAAATTGATCTTTGATTTAAGAGACAATGGTGGAGGTGTGCTTTCTGGAGCGGTTGAAATTTCCGATGAGTTCATACCAAGTGGACGAGCAATTGTAGAAATACGCGGTAAAAATCAACCAAAAAGACCTTATCGCTCTACTTCAGGAGGATTATTAGAAAAAATCCCTACGGTTCTGTTAATCAACGAAAATTCTGCTTCAGCAAGTGAAATTGTTGCTGGTGCTTTACAAGACAATGATCAGGCTACCATTATTGGAAGACGTTCTTTTGGGAAAGGTTTGGTTCAACAAGATTTCCCGCTTCGCGATAGAAGTAATTTGCGTTTGACCATTGCGCGTTATTATACACCTTCTGGTAGATGCATTCAACGACCTTTCAAAAAAGGATATGATGAGTATTATAACCACGAACGAGACGATTATTTTGCAATCGATTCCAGTGTGTTTAAAAACGCATCTAAACATCAAACGTTTAAAGGAAGAACCGTTTACGGAGGTGGAGGAATCATGCCGGATTTGTTTGTTGCACTTGACACTTCAAATTCTAGCTTGTATTACGTTGGCCTTCGCTATTCGCCAGCTTTTCAGCATTTTGCATTTGATTTTGTAGCAAATAAACGTGGAACCTGGAAATCATTGCAAGCTTATAATGCCCAATTTAAAGTAACTCCAGAAATGATCAATCAATTGACGCAGTATGCAGAGGATGAACTGGATTTACCGATAAACAAAAAAGAATTGAAGCGCAGTTATGATTTAATTAGCAGAGCTTTAAAAGCTGAAATTGCCAGACAATTGTTTATTGAAGACGGGTATTTCTTTGTTCAGGCAAGTGGTGATCGGGAGATTCAAAAAGCTTTAGCATTTTTGAGACGAAAGTAATGTTGCACTTTGCCGAATAATTTGCAATTTTAGTTGCACAAATTGTCAACATGAAGTACTTCTCTGTAAGAAAGCTAAAACAACTTGATCCATCAATTGAGTTACCTCTTGGTGCGGATCAAGCGGATCAATTAAGTTTGAAATTAAACGCTTCTTCAGAATGGATGTCAATGGATCAATTGTCAAAAGCCTATTTCATCGAATCTATCCAACATGAAAAGCAACTTTTGTTTGCTACTTGGACAGAAGAAAACAAAGCACTTTTAGAAGTGTTAGAATCTGGTACTGTTCAAAGTGTTTATGTGGACAGAGTTGCTTTGACTTCTCATCAATTATTTGAAGAATATCAAGCATTTATTCGACCTTTTTTAACACCTATTTTATCTGAAAACTGCATCAATCTTGATTTTAAAAAAGTACAGAAGATCATGAGTTTCACGGTGCTTTTAGGTAAAACAGATCAAGATAAAATTCAAGAACGAATTGCTCTGTTTTTTGGTCAATTACAAGATGAATTACAGCAATCCATCAAGAAAGTTTCTTCCGACCAACAATTGTTTGAAACCTTGAAACAAGTTCTTACTGTTGAATTTTGGCAAACAATCAACCTGTTCAACGAACGGTATTATCGGGTGCGCACCAACTTCTTGGAATTTTTGTTGGCTTTAGCATACCATAAACACAGCTCCCGACGATTGATGGTTTTTATAATTGCAGAATTGAAACAACTGCAATTAACCAATGAACATCTAAAGGAATTGCTACAAGTTGAAAAAGACTTGAAATCTGGAAAATTTGTGTTTGAAAGCACGAAAATGCCTTGGAAACGATTGATTGCATTAAGTGCAGCGGCCTTGTTTTTAGTCTTGTTGGGTGTGGGAGTTTGGTTTATCCCGAATCATCCAGAAGAAGATCAGCTGCAAGAAAAAACGTCTTTCATGTCGTTTTCTCCACAAGAACGAAATGAATTAGATTCATTGATTGAATCGGCTAAACAAGAACAATTAAAAGCTGAGGAGGCAATGAATGAGGATCAATTTTTGCCAGAAGCTCCTGCTCAATTGGTGATTCGTAATTCATGGGAAAACAACATTTTCAATAAAATCTATCAATCCTGGTCGCTCAATGATTCGGTAGCATCAAGTATGTCTTTGGTGAATGGAAAGAAAGATAGTCGTGCATTTCCTGGCACCAAACATTTAAGAGCTAAAAAAGGCTCGAAAGCAGTAGATTTTCACAACAGCACCAATTTGAATGTCTTGCTTGTTGTATTTAAAAACAAAGCAAAAGAACCTGTTTACACTGCTTATGTGAGCGAAAAAACGCTGTTTCAATTTACCATCAATGAAGGTGATTTTATCTTAGCACTACCTGGAGGAAAAATACCAGCAAAACTCCAAATGAATGGTTTGCCTTTTAAAGAAGTTGACGAACGATTTTTCAGTAAACTTTCTGATATCTACCGAGTACGCGATTTTGGACCGGATAATTTGAATTTGGTTTGGGAAAGTATCAGTACACGTGAGATCTATCTTGTGGATTTAAATATGGGCTTGGAAGAATACTAAAACATCCTAAAAAGCAGAAGAGAGACCACTGCTGTCTCTCTTCACACGCTACCTAAACCTAACTACTACTACACTTTTGAGGAGCATTGGAGTGCTGCCTCGTTATCTTAAACGAATAAAAAACAAGATTGTTATATGCCTCATGAAATTTTCACAGATTTTAACGAAAGCTGGTTTTTTGAATAGCAAAGGGCTAAAATCAACAAGAGAGAAGCGGGCGCCTCTCTCTTGTTCCAACCTAAACTACTACTACTTATGAAAACTAACCTCTATTTGTCATAAATCAACTATCGTACCAAAGTAAAACAGCTGATATGAGAAATTAGTGTTTACAAAGTAACGCAGTAAAATCATACTTATTACACCCTTAAAGGGTTTTTAACATATTTTGCAAAATGTGATTTTTCTTAAAATTCTATTGATACTGAGAATTCATGTATCTTTGAAACCTTAATTGGCAATCCCATTAGCGCAAAGCATGAAAGTTATCAATCATTTAAAGGAAGCAAAGGGCACACTTTTTTCATTTGAGATTTTACCTCCGTTGAAAGGTGCAAACATTCAATCTATCTACGATGGAATTGATCCTTTGATGGAATTTAAACCAAAATTTATCAATGTTACTTATCACCGTGAAGAGTTTATCTACAAAGAACGTGAAAAAGGATTGTTGGAGAAAATAGCCATACGAAAACGTCCTGGAACGGTTGGAATTTGTGCTGCAATCATGAATAAATACCATGTAGATGCTGTTCCACATTTGATATGTGGTGGATTCTCTAAAGAGGAAACAGAGAATGCTTTGATTGATTTACAGTTTTTGGGAATCGACAATGTATTAGCACTTCGTGGTGATTCGATCAAAACAGAATCGACTTTTAAACCGCACCCAGAAGGACACCGTTATGCTGTAGAATTGATTGAGCAAATTGGTGAAATGAATAGCGGGAAATACTTGGTGGATGACATCCAATTAGCGCCAACTGATTTTTGCATTGGAGCAGCAGGATATCCTGAAAAACATTTCGAAGCGATGAATCTGAGTACAGATTTGCACTATTTAAAACAAAAAGTGGATGCTGGTGCAGAATACATTGTAACACAAATGTTTTTTGACAATAAAAAATACTTTGATTTCGTAGAAGGTTGCAGAGCAATTGGTATTACCGTTCCCATTATTCCAGGAATCAAACCCATCAAAACACTCAATCATATTGCTTTCTTACCAAAGGTATTCAGTATTGATTTTCCAGAAGCGCTGAGCAAAGAATTGTTGAAATGCAAAACGAATGAGGAAGTGAACAAAGTGGGGATTGAATGGGGAATTCATCAATCAAAAGAACTAAAAGCTGCGAATGTTCCATGCATTCATTATTATACCATGTCTACATCAGATGCTGTTAAAACCATTGCATCAGAAATTTTTTAAACCATGAAAAACCTTCTTTTATTTACTGTTCTTTTTTTGTGTTCACAAGCACTTTTAGCACAGAAAAAACAATTGAATTTGGACAATGCAGTTGTCATTAGTCACCTGGACAAACCGGAAGATCGTTTTTCATTAGAAATTGCGCTTTCTGAATCGTTGGCTTCTAGTGGCGTGAAAAACACCGTTTCATTGAATTTGTTGAAACAAGGTGGATCTCCTCAACTTTTGATTGGCGATAGTATGACGCGTGTTTTGGCAGATAAAGGATTCAATACCCTAATGCTTGTTTCTGTGCGTGGTTATGACAAGAAGTTCCAAACCTCTTCAGGAAACTTTAATTTAGAAGAAGATTTAGCAGCAGAAAATTTATTTCCACTCTACAAAGAAGACATTGTTTCAGTAACCTTTGAGTTTCACTTTTACCGTGCTGGACAATTGGTTTATACCGACATGATTAAAATTGGCGGAGCTTCTTCTCGTGAAAAGGTGTTGCGTAAATTGCGTAAAGCATTGGTGAAACGGGTTAACAAGAAATGGAAATAATTACACTTTCAGTAAGTTCCTTTTTTCATTCGCTTTTTCTTCATTTCCAACTTGCTCATAAGCTGTGATGCATAACTGAAGACTTTCTTGGTCATTCGTTTGACTGAGCACGTATTCAAAATCGGCAATTGCTTCGTAGTATTTGCCTAAATGAAACGCACAGAATCCTCTTTTTTGATAGATGCTAACATCTAATTTGGCAAAAGGTGCTGCTTCTGTCAATAAATCAAGCGCTTTAGAAAATTCATTCGTTGCAATGGAATTGTTTGCTGCATGCACCAAAGATTGAAAGTGTTCTTCCCGTGCTTTTTTGCCTTCAACAATCCGTTTGTACTGAGCAATTTCTTGTAAATCCGTTGTGCTTAATTCACCTGTTTTTAGATAAAAAAGCGCTTTATCTTTAGCATCAAAATGGGTACATGCCGTTCGTAAATCTGCAGCATCAAAAGCAGTATCAGTAGTGATTGGCCAATGTGCTTTCACCAAGAATGCTGTTTGATTTTCTAGTAATAGGTACAATTCAATTTGATCGTTTTCACAGGTATAAAACCAATCACCAATTTTCAAATCTCTTAAGTCAATTTTTTGGGGATTATTCATCTTCCAGTTCGATCAAACAATAAGTGTTTCCAACTTTTACAAAACGTAAAATGTCTAGGCCTTTTTTCAAATCAGTAGCTAATACTTCAAAAACAAGGTGTTTTGGATGCAATTCTCCACAATTATTGGTAAACGGAGCATAGCCAGGACTTAAATCAGAGATCAATTCATTGCTAACAACAACGCTTGGATTATTTCGTGTATTAGCATAGAATGCATTGACAGCACTTCGGTATTTTTTCCACCAACGTTTTTTACTCAATGTACCATTGTTTTCACCATGATAATAGTTGAGTTGCTTGAGTGCGTTTTTTTCTAAGTTTTTAACTCCCGTTTTTTGGTACCAAGCGATGAACTGTTGTGTTGCATAAGGAATGCTGTAAAATTTTCCATCTGCACCTGAAAAATGTAAACACGAACTGTCTTTACTTGGCGTATTACTGATTGAAAGACCATATAAATCAAGGTCCCAAAAGAATAAATTATTGTCAAAAAGTGCGATTTCTGTTCCGTTAGAATCTAAAAACACCATTTCACCACCTTCCCAAGAATAATGCTCACACTCTAAATCAGGACAGGCTTTAGTTGAACCTTTCAAACCAAAACAATAACCGTTGGTGAGTTTGTTGAGTTCGTTGTAGCGAGCGGGCACAGCTATTTCGCCGCGACCATTGTACTGACCAACCAGTTTTGTAGTATCTCTAAATCGAATGAACCCATCGTTTTCACAATCGTACCAATTGTCCCAAAAATAAACACCCGGTTGTTGTTTTCCATTTCTAAATTGATAAAACGATCTACCATCCATTAATACAAAAGCAGCAACATCTTTCATTTTTTGTGCGGGCATTGCCATAAAGGTATCAGCAGAAAAAACAACATTATTTTTAGAGTCTTGGTATTCAAACACTCCATTGTCATCATCAATAGCTACTTTGTGTAACAAGTTTTGAGCAGTTAAAAGCGTTGTTACAAAAGAACAAACAAAAAGGAGTGTAAGAGTTCTCATATTTCTAAGCCATTATTTCATCTAAAGCTGCAATAAACAAATCGGCAGCCTTGTTTAATAGTTCATCTGTATGAGCCGCAGAAATGAAGCCCACTTCGTAACCGCTTGGGCCCAAATAAACACCTTTATTTAATAAAGCACTGTGTAAATGTTTGAAACCAGTCATGTCTGGATTAATTTCCTCTGATTTGCGAATGTGTTTCGAATTATCAAACGAAATCCAGAAAATAGAACCAATGGTCACCAATTCAAATGCATATCCTTTTGCTTTTGCGTGGGCATTGATTTTATCCGTAAAAAGATGTGTTCTACGTTCCTGATCTTGGTAGAAACCGGGTTTAATCAATTCTTGTAACTGAGCAATTCCAGCAGCCATTGCAACAGGATTTCCAGAAAGCGTTCCTGCTTGATAAACCGGACCTTCAGGAGCTACACAAGCCATGATTTCTTTTTTGGCACCATACGCACCAACGGGTAAACCGCCACCGATGATTTTTCCATAAGATACGATATCTGGTGCAATGTCATACAATTCAGCAGCACCTGCAAATGCTACTCTGAACCCTGAAATAACTTCGTCGAAAAACAACAATGCGCCGTATTGGGTACAAATTTCGCGAAGCAGCAACAAGAAATCTTTCTCTTGCAACAACAAGCCGTTATTTGCAGGAATTGGTTCAATGATTACACAAGCGATTTGATCCCCATATTCTTCAAAGCATTTACGCAAAGCTTCTGCATCATTCAAAGGCAAAACCAACGTTTCATTTGCAAAAGCAACAGGTACTCCTGCACTTGATGTATTCCCAAATGTCACCAATCCAGAACCCGCTTTCACCAATAAAGCATCCGCATGTCCGTGATAACATCCTTCAAATTTGACAATTTTATCACGACCAGTATAACCTCTAGCAACGCGAATTGCAGACATAACCGCTTCTGTTCCAGAACTTGTAAATCGAATTTTATCAATAAACGGATTGTTGCTTAAGATCAATTCTGCCAATTCGTTTTCCAAACGAGTTGGAGCACCAAAACTAGATCCATTACCTAAAGCATCTACAATATGTTGATAAACACTGGGATTATTGTGACCTAAAATAAGTGGTCCCCAACTGCAACAAAAATCAATAAACGCATTGTCATCCTCATCCCAAATCATTGCACCATCACCCTTTTTAATAAAAAGTGGAGATCCATCAACTGATTTAAATGCACGCACTGGTGAATTGACACCGCCGGGAAAATAAGTTTTTGATTTTTCAAATAAGGCTTCAGAGACTGAACGTTTCATATTGACTTTAATTAATTGATAAATGCTCGATTCAACAACAAAATTAACGTTATTAAGTTTACTTTGAAGCGCCTTTTTAAAGATTGCTCAAACTTGTCAATCTTGAGTATATTTGTTTAAACACTTTAACAGAAATTTTATGCAATCATCTTTCAAACGAAACTTACTATCTAAGGTGGTTTTGTTGCTCTGTTTATGGTTTATTATCATTTATCGAATTGACAGTGTGAATAAGACAGAAACATCTTGGGATGTTTTTGGGTACTACTTGTATTTACCAGCAACTTTTATTTACGATGACCCGATGTTGAACGATCGAACGTGGGTAGAGAACGTAAATGAGAAACATCATCTGACAGCTACAATCTATCAAATTGCAGAAACGCCGGATCATCAGCCAATGTACTTTTTTTTGATGGGGATGTCGTTTTTGTATCTTCCGTTTTTCTTATTAGGACATGGAATTGCAGGAATTTTTGGTTATCCGATGGATGGTTTTAGTGAGCCCTATCAATACAGTTTAGTCTTTGGTGGAATTGTTTACACGTTTATAGGATTGGTGTTTTTGAGGAAATTATTACTTCGATTATTTTCCGATAAGATGGTTGCGCTCTTACTCATCATTCTACTTTTCACTACAAATGCAACCCATCATTTAACTACCAAAAACCTAGAAACGGTTAATTTCCTTTTCTTTTTAATGTGTTGGTTAATTTATGCAACAATGCGTTGGCATGAATCGTTTAAACGCAAACATTTAGTTCAAATTGGGATTGCAATTTCATTGATGGCATTAATAAAACCAACGGAGGTAATTGTGGTTCTTGTTCCATTACTTTGGGGGATCAATTCAAAGCAAGCCATTAAAGCAAAATGGCAATTAATCAAACAATACAAATTTCATTTCATACAAGTTTTGTTGCTTTGTTTACTTATTGGAAGTCCACAAATAGCCTATTGGTATATCAAAACGGGAAGCTTTATTTTCGATTCCTATCAAAACGCGGGAATAGGATTGGATTTGCTATCACCCCATATCATCCCTGTTTTGTTTAGTGGTTTAAAAGGTTGGTTTATTTATACACCGATTATGATTTTTAGTGTTGTGGGATTGTATTTCTTTATTCCGAAAACCGCTCCATTTCGTTGGTCTTTCATGATTTATTTTACGATTTGTTTTTACATTATTTCTAGTTGGACAGAGTGGTGGTATGGTGCAGCTTTTTCATTGCGACCTATTATTATTTGCTATCCTATATTGTTGATTGGATTGGGTTATTTGTTGCTTCGTATTCAATCTTCATTGGTAAAATGGAGCATGGCAGTTTGCGTACTGTTTTTTACGTTCCTTAATCAGTTTCAAATTTGGCAATTAAACAATTATATCTACGATCCTTATCGCACCACTTGGGCATATTATTCGGCTATCTTTTTGAAAACTCAAGGCCCACCAAATGGTGAAGACTTAAAATTAATTAATCGTGCGTTTGATGGTAGTATCAATTGGACGGATCCCGAAAAATACGACCTGGTTCTTGCTACAAATGGACCATTAGTAAAAGACACATCCAGTTTAGAGTTCTTATCAACTTTTGAAAAACCATACGGTTCTGTTACTCAAAAAGACCATGTTTATTTGACAGTTGATTTGGCTTATAGTTCACCAGACAGCTTGAATAGTTATGGTCCTTTTCTAACTTTTTGTGTCAAATACAAAGGAGAAACTTACGGATACCAATCGGTCGATATGTCGAATAACAAGGATGTTAAAAACGGTGTATATCATTTGAAAGCTACCTTTTTATCACCCATTATTCGAACAGATGATGATAAATTGAACTTTTACATTTGGAATCCTTCAAAACAGCCTTTAAAAATTAAAAAGTTCTCTATTAAAGCTTTTGAAAAGAAAGATAACTACTGAAAAACCGTGTTCTAAAACTCAAAAAAAGTGTAGCTTTACTTTATGACTGAAACGGAGATAGAAGAAACTTTGGTTCGTGCTTGGAATGGGCGACGAAGTGACATGCGGGGGGCGTTTCATGAAGCGACACAATTATTGCCTTTGTGTGAAATAAGTAGCTTTAAAAAAGCAAAAGCAGATTGCCATAAAATTTTAGGGTATTGTTATTGGCGTTTTTCTGATTTTTCAGCGTCGATGGAACATTCATTAGAAGCGCTTACATATTTTCAAACAACCAAAGATTTAAGAGGTGAAGCTGACACGCTGAATAGTTTAGGTGCTGTTTACATGTTTGAAAAAGAACATCAGAAACGCTTGGAATGCAATTTAAAGTGCTTGGAAATACGCAAAATACTCGGTAATCCAGATGATATTTCAGGTTCAATGAACAACATTGGCGAAACTTACCTAGAAATGGGTGAGTTAGCATCTGCTAAAAGTTGGTTTGAAGACTGTATTGCTTATCCCGGTTCTTCTGAAGATTCGGTTGCATGGGCGCGTCATAATTTAGGAAAGCTCTATTACATCGAAGAAGATTTTGCGCTTTCTGAAACCAATTACATTGAAAGTTTGCGCCTTTCTTTGAGTATTGATTACCATGTTCTAACTACTGAAACATATATTCATATCAGCCAGCTTTATCAACATGTTGGTTATTATGATTCGGCACTTGAATTTGGTTTAAAAGCCTTAAACTTAGCTCAAGCAACAGGTGCTAAAGAAGAACAAAAAAACGCCTATTTGTTGTTGTCTGAAATCAAAGAACGATTAGGCGATGTAGGAGGAGCATTTGAAAATTATAAATGGTATCACACACTTTTCACAGAAATTCATAACGAATCCAATACGCAAAAACTCAAAGACATTCAATTCCAATTTGAATTGGAAAACGTGAAAAAAGAAGCTGAAATTGAGCGATTGAAAACGGTTGAATTGAAATCGGCTTACGATCAAATTGGTATTCAAAAAGCATTACTTGAACAACGAAACAAGGAAATTGTTGAAAGTATTCGTTATGCACAACGCATACAGCGAGCCGTTTTAAAAGAAGAAAATTATACCCAAACGCACTTACCAGAACATTTCATTTATTACAAACCAAAAGACATTGTTTCGGGTGATTTTTACTGGGCTAAAGAAAAAGACGGTGTGCTTTACATTGCAGCAGCAGATTGTACAGGACATGGTGTTCCCGGTGGGTTTTTAACCATGTTGGGTATTTCGTTTTTGAATGAGATCATCAGTAAAAACGATGTGGTTTCACCTGCACAAATCTTGAATGAATTGCGCGATAAATTCATCAAAGAATTGCAATTGCACGATGCATCGAATGATGGGATGGATATTACATTGGTCAGTTTGCATTACGATGAACAACATGAAACCAAGCATGTAACTTGGGCAGGAGCTTATAATCCTTTGTGGATTGTGAGAAAAAACAAGTCCGCTTTTGAAGGGAATGTTTCTGCATCCAATGAAAGCACAAAATTGGAATTATTGGAGGTCAAACCAGATAAACAACCAATCGGAAAAAGTGATCAACAACACGATTTTACAGACCATCGATTGGTGATTGAAAAAGGCGATTTATTGTACCTCTTTTCTGATGGTTACCAAGACCAATTTGGAGGAGAAAACGGAAAAAAATTAAAACGATCTGGTTTCAAAGATTTGGTATTGAATTTAGCAAATCGATCCATGGAACATCAACTGGAAGAAATGGATCGCTTCTTCGAAAATTGGAAAGGCGATTATGAACAAGTGGACGATGTTTGTGTTATAGGAATCAAGGTTTAGTTTCACTACTTTCTCCTTACATCAACGGATAGATGCATTTTTGATACTCTAGGAATGTGTATATTTGAAACAATAAAGTTGAAATATCTTCTAATTTGTTAGTTTTTCATCATGAAATTTGAAAATTCTTTATCATTTGCACAAGAGATGGATCAAAAAGATCCACTAAAATCCTACCGAGACCGCTTTCATTTCCCAACTTTCACAACCAATTCCGTTAGATATTTCACGGGAAATTCCTTGGGATTGCAGCCGAAATCAACGCGTGAATTCATCAATCAAGAATTGGATGATTGGGCAAAATGGGGAGTAGAAGGACATTTTCATGGGACCAATCCATGGTTCAAATACCACGAGTTTTTAACGAATGCTGCAGCTAAAATTGTTGGAGCAAAACCAATAGAAGTAGTCATCACGCACTCTTTAACAACCAATCTTCATTTGTTGATGGTCTCGTTTTATCAGCCCAAAAATGGTAGAACAAAAATCTTATGCGAGGCAAAGGCTTTCCCAAGCGACTTGTATGCTTTGGAATCTCAAGTGCGTTTTCATGGTTTAGATCCAGCCACTGAATTGGTAGCAATGAATCCACGAGACGGGGAACATACTTTAAGAGATGAAGACATCGTTGCAAAAATTGCTGAATTGGGCGATAGCTTAGCTTTGGTCATGTTTGGTGGAGTGAACTACTACACAGGACAAGTATTAGATATGGAATCCATTACCAAAGCAGGACATGCAGTAGGTGCAATTGTAGGATTTGATTTAGCACATGCAGCTGGAAATATTCCAGTTCAATTGAATGCTTGGGGAGTGGACTTTGCAGCTTGGTGTTCTTATAAATACTTGAATTCAAGTCCAGGAGGTGTTTCTGGAATGTTTGTTCACGAACGTCATGCAAACCGTCCGGAATTGGTGCGCTTTGCAGGTTGGTGGGGATATGATAAATCGACTCGTTTCTTGATGGAACCAGGTTTCAAACCAATGGAAGGTGCTGAAGGTTGGCAATTGAGTAACGCGCCTATTCTCGGAATGGCAGCTCATTGGGCTTCATTGGAATTGTTTGATGAGGTTGGCATGGATCAACTGCGCGAAAAAAGTGTGGTTCTGACAGATTATTTGTTGTTTTTGTTAGACGAATTAACAGCAAAATATGGCGATAAATGCACGTTCGAAATCATTACACCGCGTGAACACAAAAGCAGAGGAGCACAATTATCGATTCTTGTACATGGAAATGGCAAACAAATCTTTGACGCAATCAGTGAAAAAGGGGTGGTTGCAGATTGGCGCGAACCAAATGTGATTCGTGTAGCACCGGCACCGATGTACAATTCATTTGCAGATGTGTACTTTTTAGGGAAATACCTGGAAGAAGCGATACTAGAAAATTAAAAAGAGAATTAAAGGAAGTGAGTGCATGCTTATTCCTGAATGATATAAATGACGATTATGAAAAAAATTGCAGTAGTAGGAGCAGGGTTAGTGGGGAGTTTGCAAGCTATTTTGCTCGCAAAAAAAGGATATGATGTAACTGTTTTTGAACGTCGTCCGGATTTGCGTAAAGCCAAATTGATTAGTGGAAAATCAATCAACTTGGCGTTGTCTGATCGCGGTTGGAAAGCCTTAGAATTAGCCGGAATTGCTGGAGATATTCACGAAATAGCAATTCCGATGTACAAACGTTGTATGCACGCTTTGGATGGAACACTTTCATACCAACCTTATGGAAAAGAAGACCAAGCAATTTATTCTGTTTCACGTGGAGGATTGAATCAAAAACTGATGAATTTGGCAGATAATTATCCAAACATCTCTTATCATTTCAACCGCAAGTGTCAAGATCTTAATTTGGATACCAATACACTCACTTTTGAAAACACAGAAGCAAAGCAAACCGAGCATCATCAATTCGACAAAATATTTGCTTCTGATGGGGCTTATTCTGCAGTTCGTATTCGCATGCAAAAATCAGCAGTGTTTGATTTCTCTCAAAAATATTTGGATCACGCCTACAAAGAATTGGTGATTCCAGCAAACGAAGATGGAACGCATAAATTGGATAAAAACTGTTTGCATATTTGGCCTCGAGGTGAATTCATGATGATTGCTTTGGCTAATTTGGATGGCAGTTTTACGTGCACCTTGTTTTTCCCAATGAAAGGGGAGAAATCATTCGAAGCATTGAAAACAAGAGAAGAAGTAGCGGAGTTTTTCAACCGCACTTTCCCAGATGCTGTTCCTTTGATGCCAACACTTTTAGAAGATTATTTCGAAAACCCCACTTCATTATTGATGATGGTTCGTTCTCAACCTTGGAACTACAAAAACGATGTGGTATTGATTGGCGATGCCGCACATGCAATCGTTCCGTTCTACGGTCAAGGAATGAATTGTGGTTTTGAAGATTGTACGGTATTTAGTGAAATGCACGATGCTGCGGGAGGTAATTGGGATGGTTTGTTGGATGCTTTTTCAGAAGAACGCGTTCCAGAAGGAAATGCGATTTTGGATTTAGCCTTGGATAATTACATTGAAATGCGTGATTTGACAGCTGACCCCAACTTCTTGTTACAGAAAAAAATCGAGGCAAAATTCTCAACGCTTTATCCAGAAAAATGGTTGCCTTTGTATTCTCAAGTGACTTTTAGTCACATTAAATACAGCCATGCCTACCGCAACGGGAAGGTTCAAAACGAAATCATGAAAGAGATTCTAGCGATTGATGGGATCCATGAAAAGTGGAATGAACCATTCGTTATGGATAAATTATTAGAATTGGTTTCGTAACCAAACAGAAAAGTGGTGATATTTACCTAAAATCGAACGAGTATGAATAAGGGAAAATGGATCTTACTTCTATTAATTTTTATTGCAGGGTTTACATCTGCTCAAAAAAGCGGTAAATACGGTAAAAGTAGGGGCGATTTCTTTGGTGGCGCTGAAGATTATAGAGATATCTCCAAAAATGGATTACAGATTTCGTTTGGTCCCAACTATACTTTGGCTCCAAAAAATTTGACTTATAATGGTGTAGATGCAGCTTTGGCAAATAGACCTTATGATGCAACCGTAGATCCTTCAGGTAGATTAGGCGGATTCATTGATATTGGAATGGCGCATTATCGATTGAAGTCTTCAAAGGTTTTAGGTGCCATTTATAAACTTCGTAAAGACAACAAACCCATTAAATGCATTGGTGGAAATTTGTTTCATCGTTTTGATTGGGGATTGGGTTTTGATTACATTGGAGGTGCTGAAAAAACCATCGTGAATTACCCCACGTTTAATTTGACGAATGAAAGCAAAGGCTCTTTTTACAATGGTTATTTGTATGGAAGAGTAACTGCAGACCGCTTTACACAATTGAACGATAAATGGCATTTGGAAACAGGATTGGGATTGAATTTCAATTACGCTTTATTTGGTGTTTCTCAAGATTCAATTAAAAAAGTTGAAGAAACAAAAATGCCATACATTGCCCCTTCAGCACCTTTGCGTTTTCAAAAAGATTTCATGGTGCAACTTCATGGACATTTAGGATTCAATTACCGAATTCGTAGAGGCGACTATTTGGTGTTTGGATTCTATTTGCCAGCTGTTGGTTTTTATGAGTGGAACAAAGCAAAACCAACCATTCAATGGTATTCTAGTAATTATTATCCACTTCACTTACAAGTAAAATGGATCCATCATTTCACAAAGAAATCAAACGGTTGTAATACGGGTTCTCCAGAAGATCGTAAACGCAATGAAGAATACATGCAAAATCGATAAAAGGTGGTGCAAAGATGCCTTTCTCGATTAAGAAAAGAACCTTTTTTATGGGTTTCTTTGCTCATAGCAGCTTGTATCTACGCATTGATTTCTTGGGTCAATCATTATTGTTTTCGAACATACACGCTTGATTTAGGCGCGTATACCAATGCATTGTATGATTACGCCCATTTCAGTTGGAATGATAGCACGGCATTTAAAGCAATACCTGAAAATTTATTGGCGGATCATTTTGATTTGTATCTGCCGTTGTTTTCTCCCTTGATTTACATTTTTGGCACTTATACCTTGTTGGTAGTGCAGTTAGTGGCTGTGCTTTTTGGAGCCGTTGGAGTCTATCGCTATTTTGAATTTACGTTTCCATCACAACCAACGAAACGCTTTGCCTTGCTTTATTTCTTGTTGTTTTTCGGAATATTTGCTTCGTTTTCGTTTGATTATCACAGCAATGTGGTTGCAAGCATGTTCATTCCTTGGTTGTTTTTGGCATTTAAAAAACAGCAAGTAAGCGCAATTATATGGTGGAGTATTTTGATTTTAATAGCTAAAGAAAACATGTCCTTGTGGCTGATTTTCATTGGTTTTGGTTTGGCATTCATTCATCGGTCGAATAAAAAGATGCGTTTGATGGCACTTGGAATTGCTGGATTTTCAGTGATTTATTTCATAGGAATCACTGGTTTTGTGATGCCAGCTCTGTCACTGAAAGGTGCATATCCACATTTTCATTACGCTGTTCTGGGAACATCAAGTGGAGAAGTATTGATGCAATTGATTACTCACCCCATTGATAGTTTTCAATTACTATTCATCAACCATTCTGGAAATCCAGCCAACGATTTTGTGAAAGCGGAATTTTGGATCTTGTTCTTTGTAACGGCCGTCTTTTGTATTCGAAAACCGATTTATTTGTTGATGTTAATCCCGATTTTAGCACAAAAACTGTTTCATGACAACGTTGCAATGTGGGGCGTTAACCAACACTATGCAATCGAATTTGCACCTGTTTTAGCGATAGGAACCTTTGAAGTATTGGGTAATTTTTCATCCAAAAAATGGTTGCAATATGTAGCTGTTGTTTTTTCACTCGCAGCGGCCATACGTGTGATGGACAATACCATTGCTTATGCTGAAAAAGCTAGAATTCGAATTTACAAATCGGCACATTACAACCGCGAATTTTCCATTCAAAGAGCTTACGTTGTATTGAGTAAAATCCCAAGTACTGCAGCAGTGAGTGCTCAAGGAGCTTTTTTACCGCATTTAGCTTTAAGAGAAGATGCCTTTCAGTTTCCAATTATTCGGAATGCTTCTTATATTTTGTTGTCAAAAGTAGAAAATCCTTACCCTTTAGATCCTGCCAGTTTTACTGCAAAATACGATAGCTTAAAAGCGTCGAATCAATGGATTTCAGTGGTAGAAGAGGAAGAATTTCTTTTATTAAAACGAGTTAAAAAATGAAACGCATTTATTATTTAAGCACTTGTGATACTTGTAAACGTATCTTAAAAGGATTGAAATTGCCTTCCGATATGGAGTTAATTGATATCAAACAAACCAATATTGACGCCCCAACTTTGGATTGGTTAAAAGAAAAAACGGGTTCTTACGAAGGATTGTTTTCAAAAAAAGCGCAGAAATTTCGTGGTCAAGGATTGCACGAAAAGACACTTTCTGATAATGATTACCGCAATTTGATGTTGGAAGAATACACCTTTTTAAAACGTCCATTCATTATTTACAATGAAGAGGTGTGGATCGGAAATGCTAAAACGGAAGTAGAAGCAACGACACAGTTTTTCAATGCGTTTTAAAAGAAGCGCAATCTACTGGATAGAACTGATTTTCTGAAATCATCGATGCGTTCGTCGTTTTTGCGTTGGATGAATCGACGGACAAATTTATGTGTTCCTTTCCCCATTTTGTAATCCAATTCATCTCCAAAAATTGGAACTACCGCAAGGAAGTGAATTGTTTTTCCATCTGTTTTCAACGGTTTCAATCCTTCTTGTAAAAAGATGGGATCAATGAAAATGAAATATTCCTGTTGCAATAAGGTAGAAATGGCTACTGGTGGATTGCCGCAAGGAATGGTATGTCCAGGTCCAAACCACGATTGTTTATCTAAAACAAATCGTTCCAGTTTAAATAACCATTCATAGACCCAATTAAAATTTGGATTAGTCAAATCTTCTAAATCCCAATAACTAGGTAAGCAAACGAATAGTTCATTGAATTCCCGACCCTTCCATTTTTCAGAAACAGGCATTTCATAAGCAGAAAGGGAAGATGTCATTACAACAGTTATAGGAACCTGCATCTCCAAATACAACTGATACAAAGTTTGTTCAGGATGTAATGGATTTTGAATGGTTTGAATGCGGTGTGCTCCAAAACGATTTTCCAATGCTGTTTTCAGACTCATGTTGCAAAGATAACAGCGTTTACAACACCAGCTTCAACATTGCTTAGGAAAAAAGATGCGTTCCGTATGCTGCTCCTACTACAAAAGCAATGAGAGAGAAAATGGTTCCAATGATTGCTAGTTTCTCTTTTTTGAAAACAGGAATGATGCACAACACAAATGAAAGCATGGATGCAAAAAACAGGTAAATGCCATAGTCCAACTTACGTTCATAAGTTTCAAAAAGGGAGCTGTACTCAGGATTTAAAAAAACAGAAGTAACATTATCAACATCTGCATCACGCATCTGACTCATCGCGGCATCCGCAATATCTGCAGCAGGTGCTACAATTAAATACAAGTAACAACTAAAAAGAAGAAGTATAACAGAAAGCCCAAATCCAATAACAGCTAATTTTTTCATGATGTTTTTTTCGAAATGTACTAAAAAACCAACAAATCAAGCAGTTAGATGGCTTTTTTAATGAATAACTTTCTCCAAGGCATTCCAAAAATCTTCTGTAGATAAAAAACAACCTTGCTCCAATAAACGATGTATTTCTAGTTCACGTTCATCCACGTATGCTTTTGAGGTCTTAAAAACATGTAAGTCCCTTGCGTGGTTTACCAAAGCTGAATGAATGCCTTCAATGGATGATAAATCGACATTTCCCTCGGTTTTTCTGTTCAATGCAATGAGTTCCTGCTCGTCTTTTTTACAATGAAAAACCATGCAGGCATCCGGACTTCTAAATTCCAAATAACTGATTTTCTCATACACCGTTTGCAAAACTTGATCAGAAAACAATTCAACCAAGGCCAGCGCTTTTTCTGGTTCTTGTTCATTCAACGTTTTCCAAAATTCACCCTCCACACCATTGATGATTAAAAATGCTTTCAAATCACCTTCTAAGTGTTGTAATTCTTCATCGCTAAGTAAACGGTATTTCATACTGATTGGTTTGGAATTTTTCCGTCAGCAAAAATACATTGTTTGTAGCATTTAGAAATAGGTGTATTGCATCAAACTGACATATTTATCACTGTAAGTTATGCTTGTAAGCAAGTGTTTTTCATTGAACGTACAGATACTTACATTTTTTCGAATGCCTTTTTTAGTGAAACGGTAGTGAGCTGTTTGATTTCCAAATGCATCCATTTCTTTTTCGGTATGATCAATAAGCTTTCCCTTTTTGTTAAAACTCTTGTTTTCTTCTATGTTTCCTTTGATCATATAAGAATGCTTGACAATGGAATCATCGTAAAAGGATTTGTAACCGATAAAGGTAGAATCTGCAGCATGCAATGTTTCTGTTAATTGTACTTTACCATCGATAATGGATCGGGTAAAAATAGAATAGGAACCATCGTTATTTGTTTGCTCAAAACGGCATTGACTGTTGACGGTCTCCAATTTAGTATCAACAATTTTCCCCTTCTCATTGCATTCATAATTCCACGTTTGTTTGATTTTATTATCTATGGTAAATACAGATTTTGAAAGGCGATCTAAAAGGGGTTCGTATTCATGGACCAACACATAGGAATGCGGCTTTTTGCCAAATGTTTTTCGTTCTACTTTTGCACGTTTCAATCCTTTGTAATAGGTATAAAAGGTGGTTACTTGTGGTTGTTTGTTTTTTTGAACAGTCTTTGACGTTATCCTACTTTGATCATCATAAGTAATGGTTGTCAAGTACTCGTGTTTTTTCGATT
>JADLGD010000088.1 GCA_020849495.1 Fluviicola sp. | reverse complement strand
CAACAAAAAGCGATTGGTAAAGCCCAAATTCACTGCAACTAGAGTAAACGATATGATACATGTAGCGATGAGTCCCATGATGATGGCAAAAACAAAGCGTTTTTTCATTGATTGGTTCTTTAAAATTCTAAAATCAAAACAAAGATAAGCGCATTTATTTCCTTATTTTTATCCTAACTAAATTTTAGCAAATGAAACAACTTTTCGCCTGGGTCATGCTAGCAAGCATGGTCATGAGTTTACAAACACCTTTATCTCTTCCTCAAACTGCAACAAATAAACCGCTTTGGATGCGCTATCCGGTCATTTCACCAGATGGACAAACAATAGTGTTTACTTACAAAGGAGATTTGTACAAAGTACCAACTTCTGGTGGTGTAGCAGTTCCATTAACGGTGAGTGAAGGTTATGAATTCATGCCTGTTTTCTCTCCTGATGGAAAAACGATTGTGTTTGCATCTGATCGTCATGGTAACAATGATTTATTTGCTATTCCTTTAGAAGGTGGAACTTCCAAACGATTGACTTACAATTCAAGTAATGATCTGCCTCAAACATTTTCGCCTGATGGTAAGACGATTTACTTCACCGCTTCTCGTATGGACAATGCTGAAATGACTCAATTCCCTTATGGAGCTCTTGGTGAAGTTTACAGTGTTCCGTTAGAAGGTGGACGTGAAAAACAAGAATTGTCCATCGCAGCTGAAGACATCAAATGGAATAAAAGCGGAACAAAAATGCTTTTCCACGATAAAAAAGGCTACGAAGATCCATTGCGTAAACACCATACTTCATCTGTAACACGCGATGTTTGGATGTATGACAAAACAGCTAACTCGTTTGCTCAATTAACTAGTTTTAATGGCGAAGACCGTACACCCGTTTGGAGCAATGATGAAAGCACGATTTATTTCTTAAGTGAAAAAAGTGGCTCTTACAATGTGTGGTCAATGCCCGCAAACAACACTTCTCAAACAACACAGATTACCAAGTTTGACAAAAATCCGGTACGTTTCCTTTCCATCGCTACCAACAATACTTTGTGTTTTGGATTTGATGGTGAAATCTATACACAGAAACAAGGCGCAGAACCGCAATTGGTCAACATTACGATTCAAACAGATGAACGCAATGCAGACATTCGCACGGAAATCATGACTGATGGTGCATCTGAAATGTCCATGGCTCCCAATGGGAAAGAAGCGGCATTCATAGTTCACGGCGAAGTCTTTGTAGTTTCTTTGGAAGGAGGTGTCACCAAACGCATCACCAACACGCCAGAACAAGAACGCAATGTGAGTTTTTCACCTGATGGGAAAGCTATTTTGTATGCATCTGAGCGTAACAGTATTTGGGGAATTTATCAAACAAAAATCACCCGTAAAGAAGAAAAGTACTTCTACTCTTCTACTCTACTTTCAGAAGAAAAACTAGTAGTCAGTGATAAAGAATCGTTCCAACCGAAATATTCCCCTGATGGAAAAGAAATTGCCTTTTTAGAAAACAGAACGGCAGTTAGTATTTACAATGTAACGTCAAAAAAAGTACGCAATGTTTTACCAGCAAATCGCAATTACTCCTATTCAGATGGAGATCAGAGTTTTGATTGGTCGCCAGATAGCAAATACTTGTTGGTTCAATACTTACAAGAAGGAAACTGGCACGAACAGATTGGATTGATCGATGTATCAGGAAAAGAACCGATGTTAGACATGACGCAAAACGGTTTTTCGAATGGTGGCGCAAAATTCCAAATGAATGGCAAAATGATGTTGTGGTTTTCCAATCGCAACGGGATGAAAAACGTTGCTAGTCATGGATCGCAATCAGATGCCTACGGTTTGTTTTTGAATCAAGAAGCGTACGACATTTTCAAAATGAAAAAAGTGGATTACGAGTTGTGGAAAGAGCAAAAAGAAGAAGCTGACAAAGCAAAAAAGGAAGCAGATGAGAAAGTAAAAACGGACGCTAAAAAACCAAAAACGGATTCAACGAAAGTAGAAGCTTTGAAAATCGAAAAGAATGGTTTATTGGATCGCAAAACGCGTTTGACACCAAGTTCATCGTTTTTACAAGACGCGTTTATGTCGCCTGATGGAGAAAAATTGTATTACTTCACCAGTTACGATGATCTAACACAATTGTATGTTCGCAAATACAAAGATGACGAAACAAAAGTATTGGTGAATTTGAATGCAGGCGGTGTTTGGTCGGCTCAAATGGACAGTGAAGGTAAAAACATCTACTGTGTTGTTGATGGAAGATTGGTTAAAATCGATTTGGAAAAAGGAGAACGCAAAGACATTGCTTTCAATGCAGAAATGAACTACGATGGTTATGCTGAACGTTCTTACTTGTTTGAACACATTTGGCGACAAGCGAAAGTGAAGTTTTACCGCACCGATTTACACGGAGTGGATTGGGCTGGCTACAAAGCGACTTATGCGAAGTTTTTACCGCACATCAACAACAACAAAGATTTCTCAGAATTGTGTAGTGAATTATTGGGTGAATTGAATGCATCGCATACGGGTTGTTTCTACCGCCCACGCTACAAAAACGCTGATGAAACAGCAAATTTGGGCGCCTTTTTCGATGAAAGCTATGCTGGAAAAGGATTGAAAATCAAAGAAGTGATTGAAAAAGGACCGTTAGTAAGTGCTACAAGTCAAATCAAAGCGGGGACGATCATTGAAAAAATTGATGGCGTGGAAATCACTGCGAACATGAACTATTATTCCTTGTTGAATCGCAAGGCAGGTAAATACACTTTGTTGAGTTGTTTTGATCCTTCGACAAATAAACATTGGGAAGAAACAATCAAACCGTTTGCTCCTTATCAAATGAACGGATTATTGTACAAACGTTGGATCAAGCGCATGCAAACAATGACCGAACAATTGTCGAACGGAGAATTGGGTTACATGCATGTACAAGGTATGGATGACGACAGTTTCCGTGAGTTTTACGACCAAGTAATGGGTAAATACATCAACAAAAAAGCATTGATTGTAGATACGCGCTTCAACGGAGGAGGTTGGTTACACGATGATTTAGCGACTTTCCTTTCAGGGAAACAGTACATCACTTTCATGCCAAGAGAGCAAAAAATAGGAATCGAACCGGGATCGAAATGGACCAAACCATCTTGTGTGTTGATGGGAGAAGGAAACTATTCGGATGCCCACATGTTCCCAGTTGTCTACAAAACCTTGGGGATTGGAAAATTGATTGGAATGCCGGTACCAGGAACAGGAACTGCAGTTTGGTGGGAAAGTTTACAAGATCCAACATTGGTTTTTGGTATTCCACAAGTGAGTGTGATGGACATGCAGGGCAATTATTACGAGAACAATCAATGCGAACCTGATTTCAAAGTGGTAAATGACTACAACACCATGTTAAAAGGAGAAGACGCACAGTTGAAAAAAGCTGTGGAAGTATTGTTAGGGAAATAATACTGATAGAGTTTAAAGGTATTTGTTTTGTGATGTAGTTTTCATCAATAAAAATTAATATGGCAAAAATCAAAGTTGACAATTTTGATATTACATTACAATCAATTGACGGTAAAGATTACATCTCCTTAACCGATATGGCTAATGCAAAAGACGGAGAAAGCCGAGCTGCAGACATTATAAAAAACTGGTTAAGAACTCGTTACGCAATTGAATTTTTGAGTGTTTGGGAGCAAATCAACAACCCCAATTTTAAAGTGGTCGAATCTGACCACTTTAAAATGCAAGCTGGTATGGCAAGTTTTGTAATCAGTGTTTCTGAATGGATTCATCAAACTAATGCTATTGGTATAATTGTGAAAAAGGGAAAATATGGTGGTACTTACGCTCATAAGGATATTGCTTTTGAATTTGGTTCAGCAATTAGCGTACCTTTCAAATTATACCTAATTAGAGAATTTCAAAGACTTAAAGAAGAAGAACTTAAAATTTTAGGTTGGTCAGTTAAAAGAGAATTATCGAAAATAAATTATCGTATTCATACAGATGCTATCAAACAAAATTTAATTCCTAAAGAACTAACTCCATTTCAAACTGCTATTGTATATGCTAATGAAGCAGACGTTTTAAATATGGCTCTCTTTGGAAAAACAGCTAACGAATGGAGGATTCAAAACCCAGATTTAAAAGGGAACATAAGAGATTATGCAAGTATAAATGAGTTGATTTGTTTAAGTAATTTAGAAAACTTAAATGCTGTTTGGATAAACGAAAGTATAACTCAAAAGGAAAGATTAATCAAACTCAATCAAATAGCGATAAATCAAATCAGCATATTAGAAAACAATGAAAATAAAACACTTTTAAAATAAAATGAGCTTGATTAAACGGTAACTTTAGTCACGCAACTAAAAAAACAGAACAGCGATATTTGTCACAACAAAACAGCAACATGCCAACAAAAGAACAATCGATGAAATGGATCCGAACACAAATTCCAACACTAATTGGGGTTGTTGCAGGAGGCATTTTAGGGTATTTGTATTATTTACAATACGGTTGCACCACTGATGCATGTCCGATTACGGCAAATCCATACAAAACGACTGCCCTATTCGGAATCATGGGAGGTTTGCTTGGTAGTTCATTTCAAACCAAAAAGAAAGATGAAAAATAAATCATTCAACGAGCTGATTAATGGTGACACACCCGTTTTGGTTGACTTTTTCGCAACTTGGTGTGGTCCATGTAAAACACAAGCACCCATTTTAGATGAATTGAAAAGTAAATTGGGTAACAAGGCGCACATCATCAAAGTGGATGTCGATAAAAATCCGAGTGCAGCTGCAAAATATGGCATTCGAAGTGTTCCTACATTGATGGTTTTCAAAAAAGGAAAAAATACCTGGCGACAATCGGGTGTCTTTCCAGCGAAGGAATTAGAAAAACTACTTTTGGGTTAAATCCTATTGGTGATCGAGCAAAATAGAACGAGCAAAAAATCCTGATTCAAATTGAATCAGGATTTTTTATTTCCATCGTCTCTTCTTTCGGAAAATCAATCGAACGGTCTAATTTGATTCGTAAAAACAAGAAATGCATCAACAAACCAGGGATTCCCCAAAAGCCTAAAACAGGCAAAGCGGCACCTTTAAAGCCAAAGAAATCCATTTCTAACGATAGAACAGTTAAAGCGGCAGCGATGTATTTAATGATGGTGTACCATTTCCAACTATTCGGATGTTTTTGATGTTTCAAAATACCCCAAGTTGTCAATTCAATGGCAATTAATGGGAGCGTAAAAAGCCCAGAGACAACTAAACAAACAAGAATGATTTGTGGATCAAAACCAGCTAAGAAAAGTGGTCCCAGTAAACTACCTATGATTACTGTAATGATCCAATTGATAAAAATGTATCCCATAAGGCTTTTGTATTTCAACTCAAACGTTTCATTCTAGTCATTATTGCTAATTCATTTTCAGGACAATGACGAATTAAAGTAATTTAACATTCATCAATCTTCCTCATAAAACGTATCCATAACACCAATAGCTAATTGCACATTTAATTGTTTTTTGAGATAGAAAAAATGAAGTAAAAGTCCCACGACACCGTAACTACCGATGATATAGAATAACATTTCTACCTTGACTAAGGACACAAAAGCAAGAGTTAAAATAGCTGCACTGTATTTCCAAATGGTATACTGTTGCCATGCTCGTTTTTTGTTTTGCTTCCGAAAATAACTCCAAGCTACTAGTTCTATAATGATCATCGGGATTGTAAAAGCAGCTGCAACAACTCCACAGAAAAACGAAAGCGCTAATGAAATAAACTCTCCAAAAAAGACAGGCATCAATAAGCTTCCCAAAAAGACACTTAAAAACCAACAATACAAGACCTTGCTCATTCCTTTTAAATTGAATTAAATCTAATGATTTAACCTGAGGAATAACCACAAACTTGATTTTATTTACCCCAGTTTGCTAATTCATTTTCGGTCCACAATTGAGGAAAGAATTTGCGTTGTTGGTGTTCAGGATGCAAGTATTTTTTCCACTCAGATCCACCTGTTGCTTCTTTGTTTTCACCCTTACTATCCAAGTAATGTTTTGCTGTATTCAAATGCACCAATGGCCATTCAATGTTAAATATGCGATCAAATTCACGTAAAGCTGCTTTTAAATCTGAACTAGGAGAAGAAATTGTCAAGAATTTCTCTTCAATTGTTCGACCTTCCATCATTGTTGCTAGACCAATAAATTCCTTTAAATAGCGGTCTTCGAATTGTTTCAAGGTCAGGGTTTGATGTCCACTAAAACGACATGTCCCTGCATCTTTCCAATACATTTGTTCAAAGTAATCACGGATTGACGGAACTGCAGGTAACCGTTTTTTTCCAGCTTCATTGACCAAATTCTCCAAGCGGGTACAATAAAGTTCAATGAAACGGAACTGTGCACTTTGAAAACCACTTGCAGGGGCCAAAGACAAGCGGAAAGTATTGTATTGATCATAATCCATCCCATCTCTCATGATATCAAACGTACTGATCAACATGGATGTATAACGATTCATTCTTCGCAAACGAATCACCATTTCATCTTGATCGATAGGTTCCATGTCAACAATTTGCTCTATTTCATGAATGATCAATTTCAAAACCAACTCTGTCACTTGATGATACATGATGAAAATAGGCTCATCTTTGAAATTTGTACGTGGTTTTTGCAATGACAGTAAGGTGTCTACTTCGATGTAATCCCAGTAATTCATCGGTTTTGAATGCAACAGCCCTTTCAGATAGGTTTCGGGATTTTCTCCTAAACTGTTGTATTTCTGGTTGATTTGATTCAATAGTTCATTTTCCATGGTTTATCGTTTTAAAAAGTAAATAGCCGTAATCAGAATTAAAATCATTTTCACCATTTCTAGTCCAACATAAATCAAATGCAATTTAGAAGGAAGCACTTGACCACCAGAAATTTGAATTTTTGCGCGTTTATCTAACTTTGGAAGCACAAAGAAGGTTTGAACAAGCAAGAGCAACAATAAGGCTAAAAAGAACTGATGTAAGTACTGAGGAAGATCTAAAAAGAAGTGCGCAATTAGAACAACAAGCAAAAAGCCCCATTCCATTTTATTTAGCACTTGAAATACCAATCTTCCGATTGCCAAAGCTTGTAAGCGTTCAACACCAGGCGCTCTAAATTTCAACCAGGATTCCATTCCACTGATTGCTAACAATGCTCCGAACCAAATGAACAAAGCCCCTGTGATGCTAATTTCCTGGATTGACATAACTTTCAGCTAAATGATTTTTTTGCAAGTAATCTATTTTCGTTTGAAAAATATGCGCCATTAAATAAGCCCTCGTTTTCGCTTCTTCCGCATTTATACCCTCAAACTGAAGGTCGATATTTTGAACAAAGATTTTTTTCCACTGGTTAAAATGAGCTTCATTCACAGGCATGGTTGCATGCGGAGGAAAAGGCGCTCCAGAATATGTGTGTTCATGAAGCAAAATGGTTTGCCAAAAACGCACCATTTTTTCTAAATGAATGTCCCATTTACCCTCTAATCGTTCATTGAAAATTGGACCTAACAAAGCATCTTGTTGAATCAACTTATAAAAACTATTGACCATTTGCGATACATCTTCAACAGTAGAAATGTCCTTTTTCATATTCCTTAATTATTTTAAAAACGTTAAATCAATTTCAGCGCTTGAAGCGAGTTTCAATAGAGTCGTCTCTTTCAAAATTAGAATCAAACGTTCGCGCACTTCTAAAAATTGATGGTGCATTGGACAAGGTTTTTCGCCAGAACATGCTTTTAAACCTAAAGCACATTTGGTGAATAAATCAGCGCCATCTATTGCGATGACAATTTCAAATAAGGTTTTTGTTTGAATTTGTTCTTCTGTCATAAAAAAACCGCCATATGGTCCTTTAATCGATTGAATCAAATTGTTTTTAACCAGACTTTGAAGAATCTTTGCTGTAAATGCCTCAGGTGAATCAATCGCTTTTGAAATATCATTCAAGACTTTACGCTCTGTTGCATTTGATGATTGAGCAAGGTAAACGCAAGCTCTAATGGCATATTCACATGATTTCGAAAAAAATCCCATAGTCAAAAATAGGCAGTATTTTTATTTCGGACAATTTTATCCGATATAAAAACAAAAAAATAAAATTCTGTCAAATAGTAAACAAAAAAAAGAGGCTGAATTACTCCAGCCTCTTTCGATTTGAAATTTATTTTGGGTTATTTCACCACTTTCAGATTGCTCGTTTTTCCAGCAACATTCACCTGTAAGAAATAAGTTCCTTGTGCTAAGTTAGCTACTGGTACTGTCAACACTGATTGTTGATTGAATTCTAAAGTACGAACTACTTTTCCAAAACCATCAACCAAAGTCAATGACCCTGATGCTGATTCTTGCAAGCGTACTACTAAATTTTCGTTCATTGGGTTAACAACAGAAGCAATTGCAGAAGTCGTTTCTTCTAAACCAAGTGGTTCATACATCCAACGATCTGACATTTGAATGGTATTGTAATCCAATGATTTTTGACCACACATAACAATTAACGAGAAATCTATTACTCCATTCAAACTATCACTTACCATGTAAGTTACATTATACGTTTGAATAACATTGTTAGAAGAATCGACTAAAGTCCAAGTTACAAGCACAGTGTCTAAGCCTTGAAAACTTCCTAAACTAGAATAATTAACTGCTGTAATTGAAGCTCCCGCTACACTATTGTAATCTAAACTACAATCTTCAATCAATTCTGTATAAAACGCAACTGCTGGAACACCAGGATAGTTATTGTTTACAAACACTAAAGTAGAATCGTTTGGTAATCCACCTCCATTGATAACACCAACAGAAGCAACATCTGATGAAGTACAGCCATTCATGTCAGTTACAACACACGTATAACTTCCACCACATAGATTGTATTGAACAGCTGTTGTTACAGCATTTGACCAATTGTAGCTATAAGGTGCAGTACCACCCGTTACTGTTACTGATGCAGTTCCATCACAAGACAATGAATCTAATGCGTCTGTAGTTGTCACTGTTGCTGTCAAACCATTACAGTTAACTCCTGAAACAGTAAATGTAAAAGTCATCGTGTTTGGCGCATCATACGTTACAGTGTATGTACCCGGACATAAATTACCAACATAATAAGTAGCAGTTCCAATAACAGATCCGTTACCTTGCCAAGAAATTGAATTCAAAACGGCAGTAGAATCCAACAAATAAGCAGATCCATCACACATAGCTGGACCAGAAGCATTTTGAACAGAGACCTGACCAAATGCAAAAGAGAACATCATTGCAACAAAGCTTAAACCAAGCGAAGTAATTGTTTTTGAAAGTAGTGTTTTCATCATATAACGTGTTTTTATTTTCTTAAATACTGCAGCAATTTACGAAAGGTTGTCTGAGTGTGCAAAAAAAATTAGCGCTCATCCCAAATACCTTCTTCTTCGATTTCGAATTCAGCGTCTTTTTCCCAAATCTCCATCTCGCAAGGCTTGCAATTGAATTTCAATTTGTATTCAACTTCACCTTGTTTTAAGACCAATGGTTCTTTTACTTTTTCGCCCATGGTTTCACGTTGGTAACGCGGACATTTACCCAATTCGTATTTCACACAATATTTGGTGGTCATCACGCGCGATTTTCCAGGATCCCATTGTAATTCGAAAGCTTTTTCAATTTCCTTTACGCCATGACGGTGGTAAAATTGTCTCGACAAGCTATTTGAAACGTTGTAAGTGAAATCCAAATTTTCTTCAGGATATGGGTGGTCGGTCAATAAAATCTGACGCTCTTCTTGGTGGTATTCTTTCACACGTGTCTCCATGAGTATTTCCAAAACCTCACGTCTCACTTCATTTACTTTGGAAATGGGTAAAAACCATGCTTGCGTGAAATTGATCCCAATTTCATCCACTATGAAAGGGGTGTTTCCGGTTTTTGCTAAATTCTTTTTAATATTCTCCTCGATCGATTCGCCTGTTTTCGTCAATTCTTTATCCGTAAGCAATGTCGCTGAAGCGGTATGTCCATCTTCATCGATTGCTGTTAACACAAATCCGGTTTCACTTTCTTCCAGTTGAAGATGCACACCAATTTTTCGAACTGCTGCATCTTCTCTTTCCAATAATTTATTGAAAGCTGCGTCGTAATTGCGGTAAATTTCTGTTCCTACTTTTAGTTCACGGAAATTATTCGGAATCACCAAATCGTTGATGATGATATTCACGCGATCACCATCTGCTCTACCCTCTTCATTCAAGAAATACAAACCATCTCCATTGTTGAGTAAATGGGCATTTTCGATTAAATAACCGTTTGCTTTGGTTCCCAAAAATTTCCCAATGTACTCACCTTGCGACTTCGGTGTTTCCCAAGAACCGATCTTCTCTTTGCGCGTATTCACAAAATAGTCTGTGTAACCGCGATTAAAGCTTTTGTCCATTTGGGAATCGAAATTGTAGAATATTCTCCCCGAAGAAGCTTTCTCAAACCGATCATT
>JADLGD010000087.1 GCA_020849495.1 Fluviicola sp. | reverse complement strand
TGGTAAAGCGGTTATTGATTTGTCTAGCTCTGTACCACACGAACATGGTGAGGAAAATGAATAATTCAAAAAACAAGAACATCCAACGTTCTTTGATTTTTGCGACGTTTGCAATGAAGAATGAAATCTCAACGGTTGAAAAGACTAACAGAACAAGGATAACTACCCATAGCTTCCATTTTAAGCGGTAGATTAAAAAGTAGGTCAATAAAATGGTGGTCATCATCATGGCTATTGTAATGGAGAAACCATAAGCAGCCTCCATGTGAGCTGATTCACGGAAGTACAAAATCATCAAAATGCAACCAAACCATAAAAGCGCATTGATACTTGGAATATAGATTTGTCCTTTTGATTCAGATGGTTGACGCAATGCAACTCTTGGCCAAAAATTCAAGTTCATTCCTTCACTAATTAGCGTAAAACTTCCGCTTATGAGTGCTTGCGAAGCAATGATTGTAGCAGCTGTTGCAATGATAATACTTGGAATCAAAAACCAAGAAGGTATCATTTCAAAAAATGGATTTCGTCCTTCTAAATAAGTATCACCTTGTTGCATCAACCAAGCAGCTTGTCCAAGATAGCAAGCAACCAAACTGACTTTAACAATACTCCAAGTGATGCGAATATTGCGAATTCCACAATGTCCTAAATCTGAATAAAGCGCTTCTGCTCCTGTAGTACATAAGAAAACCGCTCCTAAAAGCCAAAATCCTTTTGGATATGCCGTTAATAATTCAATGGCATAATGCGGACTCAAAGCCTTCAACACATCTGGCATTTGAATGATTTGACTCAAGCCAACCAATAGAATCATTCCAAACCAAACAGCCATAATGGGACCGAAAAAACGTCCTATGACGTGAGTTCCAAACCGTTGAAAGAAAAACAAAAAGGATAAAATGAGAACAACCAATCCTACAGTCAAAGAATTTCCAGCAACGACAGTTGTTTCCAATCCTTTTACCATACCCAAACCTTCAACAGCTGAAGCTACAGAGATTGGAGGTGTAATAATACCGTCGGCTAACAAAGCTGTTGCACCTAAAATGGTAGGAATCACTAATTTCTTACCATAACGACGAACCAAAGCATAAAGCGAAAAAATCCCTCCTTCACCTTCATTATCCGCTCTAAGAGTTAACCAAATGTACTTGAGTGTGGTTTGTAAAACTAAAGTCCAAAAGATACACGAGACACCGCCATAAACGAGTGTTTCTGTGATTTCACGTTCACCAACAACAGCTCTTAAAGCGTATAAAGGACTTGTACCAATATCGCCATAAATAATTCCTAGCGCTACAAGCAAAGAAGCTGCAGTCACTTTAGAACTTACCGATTTTCCAATTTTACTCATCATTTAAAATTTGATAAAGCAAAATTGCAGGTGATTCTACGAGTGAATTATAAATAATTCAGTCAGCGATATAAAGAAATTATAAAGTGTTTTTATTCGAAACGATAACCAACACCACTAATGGTTATCAGATGTTTGGGGCGATGAAAGTCAGCTTCTATTTTTTTGCGCAAAGTTCCGATAAACACTCTCAAGTATTGAGTTTCAGTTTGGTAAGCTACTCCCCAAATTTCTTTCAAAATGAATTGATGGGTTAATACCCTTCCTTCGTTTTTCATGAACAAAGCCAACAAATTGTACTCTGTATTGGTCAATTTCAATACTTCTTCATTGAGTTTGACCGTTCTTGCGGCATAATCAATTGATAAATCTCCAAATGAAGCAACTGAAACACTTTCAAGAGTTGCTGTTCTTCTCAGAGCAGCGCGGATTCGAGCCAATAATTCAGCCGATCGAAAAGGCTTCGTTAAATAATCCGTTGCTCCGTTATCCAATGCTTTTACAATGTCTTCTTCATTGTCAATGACGGATAAAATAATGATTCCTTTGCTGTACCATTGGCGCAATTCTTTCAACAATTCGTGTCCGCTTTTATCGGGTAAGCCCAAATCCAATAAAATCAATTCTGGAGGATGATTTGCCGCCATTTGCAATCCCTGTTTTGCGTTTTCAGCTAAGCGAACGGCATAATCATTACTCTCTAATGTAATTTCTAAGAGTTTACGAATTTGAGGTTCGTCATCGATGATTAGAATTTCCGCTTTATTCATGTTTGAGATTGTTCACATAAGATGCTTCTGCAGGAAGTTCCACTAATATACTTAAACCTGAAGGATAATTATTGGTTGCTTTTACGCTTCCACCTTGCATTTCAACAAATCCTTTTACAATGGATAATCCAAGTCCACTGCCGCCTGTTTTGGTTTGTGGAACACGAAAAAACTTCGTGAAAACAGATTCAAAATAGATGGGATCAATGCCTTTTCCAGTATCTGTAACAATTAAATTCCAACGATTATTTTGATAAACACTTTGAATGTGAATTTCGCTTTTTTCAGGTGTGTACAACACTGCATTATGAATCAAATTGTGGAGGATTTGTTCAAATAAACCCGCATCAACTTTCAGCAAGGGTATTTCCTCGTTAGGAATGAAAACAATTTTCTGTGAAGCCGTTGCTGAAAAATCATTCACCACTGCAGCAATCAATTCATTTGGATCACACCAATCCAATTTTGGTGTGAACACACCGGATTCCAATCGACTCATGTTGAGTAAATTTTCCACTTGCCGATTGAGTCGCATACCCGCAACATCAATTTGAGTGAGCAATTCCGTTTGTTGAGCAGCATTCAATTTATCATGCGATTCACGCAAAGTATCTACTGCTCCAATGATTGTAGAAATGGGTGTCCGCAATTCATGTGAAAGCGAATTCAGCAGCGTATTATAGACTTCAATTTGTTGCAATTTTTGTTCTTTTTCGCGTGCTTTCTTTTCTTCTTTACGGATTTTGAAACTAAGCACCGTATTTACTAGTGCAACTACGAAGTAGAGTAAAAACAACAATCCATCTTCTGTACTATTGATATGAAATGTATAAATAGGAGGAATAAAGAAAAAATTCCAAACCAAGGAACTCAGAAGTGCTGCAACAAGAACAGGAGCTATTTCAAACAACATCGCAATGATGGAAACGGTCATCAATAAAAGCAGTGCAACCACTCTATAACCCAATAAATCGCTAAAAGCAAAAGAAACGGCAGCAACAACAAGCACCATTGTACAACTAATGGCAAATTGACTAATTGGAGAATAGGCCCTTGTTTTTAGTAAGCTCACTTAAAAGAAATTTCTTTTACAAAAGTAAATGGAAAGGTATAAAGATGGTATAAAGAATTGGATAAAAAAAGGGTGCAAATAACTACACCCTCTTGCTCTTACCTAACCATCTTACTACTATTCTACTACCGTTTTTCCCCGGTAAAGATTGCCTTGTTGATCGAGCAATTCAACAAAAGCAATTCCTTTAAATTCTTCTGGTAATTGGATTTGCAACATTGAAGATGTTTCAACAGCACCAGCTTCCAACAATCTACCATAACTGTCAACAATTTTTATAGCTTCTTGTTTCACTCCATCAGGTATGATTACATGAAAAGTTCCTTTGGATGGATTTGGATAACAACTTAATTCTTCTAGTTGATCCGTCTTCACAAAAATGGTTTGTGAAAATCGACTATTTCCATTCAAATCAACTTGTTTCAATCGGTAATATGCACCTTGAATAAAAGGTTTTTCATCGGTAAAAGAATAATGATTAACAGCAGTAGTTGTACCTGCACCATCAAGAGATCCCAACGTTTCCCAAACTGAACCATCAGATGTTCGTTGAACAAGGAAATAATCATTATTTGTTTCGCTTTGTGTTGTCCAATTGAACTTATTCACACCCGAAACATGTTTTCCTTCCCAAACTGTCAACTCAACAGGTAATGGAAGTAAAGAACAATTTGTAGAAGCTGTTCCTCCTCCATTATTTACAGCAATGTTTTGAATAATGGATGCATAATTCGTCACCAAAAGCACAAAAACTTGCCCACTTAACACATTTGGGACATTTACTTGTTCAACCGCTGCTGTAGAATACGAACAATCGATTGGCGCAGTGTAATTATTGCAAGCAGCTTGACCTGCAGCAATATTCGGAAATGGACCCCAAATAGCGAAATCCACATCTGATCCAGCAGTTATATCCACTACTAAATTGCCTGGATTTGCAATTTGTAAATAATACCAACTTGGATTAGGTGTTGTAAAAAGACAACCATAATCATTTCCAGGGTTTGCTGTTTGAGCTGGAGTTCCACCTGCATTTGCTGTAAAGGTAATTGGTGATCCTGAACAAATCGGAACCTGATTTGAGCACACAGCATTGGTTCCAACTAAAGCTGGCGCTGAAGCACAAATCCCAAAAGTTCCTGTTCCACCCCCATACTGCCAAAAACGAATTAAATATGTTTGACCTGCAGTCAGACCAGAAGCAGAAATCAATGGCATCGAACCTGGTCCTGCGTTATCATCACATGCAATTTGTGTCAATGCACCACATCCACCACTATACAAGCCCATCACACCATCTGTAATTGTTCCAGCTTGTGTTTGAATCACAACTTGTCCACCTACAGTTGCAATGAACGAATACCAAACATCTGGACCAAATTGTCCGCAACTTGGATTTCCACCATTTGCAGCATTTGATTGAGCTGTTGCTCCAGCTGTAGTTCCATTAGTAAAGTTACAAGTGACTCCAACCAAAAGTGGTGGTGCAGTTATTAATCCTGCCGAACAGGGAGAATTAGATTGCGCAAAAACAGAATGCGAAATGAAAAATATGATCAAAGAATGGAATAAATACTTCATGTTAAATTAGTTTTGTTCATAGTTTTTAATGTCCCACTTTGTTACTTCTTCTCCAGCAAGTATCAAACAATCAGGATGTAAATAAACTAGTTTTCGTTCTTCTGTTAATCCATCAAAATACGAACGAGTAATGATTTTCAAATGCGCATTAAGTCCTAACCAATCTTTGATAAATTGATCATCTGAATGAGGTTTTGATTTTTCATTTTCATTTATTTGTTCGAAATCATCTAAAAAAACAATTGCGTGTTTTTCTAATATGAGATCATCGAACAGATGTAGATTTGCTTTTGACAGGTAAAGAGTATCCGATTGTTCTTGACAATATGAAAACATCGAAAGTGAGATTCCAAATAAAAGTAAGATTCGTTTTGAGTCCATGTTTGAATTTTGAACCAATTACGCTTTGCTTTTGAGTTTGGATTTCGGAGGGTTTAAAAAATTTTAATCTCACACTCGCTCTAAAGAAAAAGACATCAGAATGAGTGTGAGAGTGAGAGAAGAGTGCAAAAAGAAAAAGCTCAAACTCAGTGTGAGCGCGAGTGTGAGTATTGAGTGTAAAGAAAAAAGTCTAAATTAAGGGTGAGCTTGGGGCTTACTTCTTCATATCTTTATACTATGATACAACAATATACGCTGGATTTTCTATCCGATCTAAAAGCAAATAACAACCGTGATTGGTTTCAATCAAACAAAATAGTTTATGATCAGGCGCATCAAGATACCATTTCTTTTGCGGATACTTTGCTCGAAAAAATGAGGGTTCATGACTCAATTGAAACACGATCGGGGAAAGCAAGTTTGTTTCGTATTTATGCCGACACACGTTTTTCAAAAGATAAAGCTCCTTACAAAACTCATTTCGGAATCCGATTCAGCAGAGCAACAGCATATTTGCGAGGTGGATACTATTTTCACTTGGAGCCAGGAAACAGTTTTATGGCAGGAGGATTCTTTTCTCCAAATCCAGATGATTTAAAACGTATTCGGGAGGATATCAGTTTCAATTACGAAGATTGGATGGAACTGGAAAGTCAGCCTAAATTCATTGAGGTATTCGGGCAGTTAAAAGGTGATGGAGTAAAAACAGCTCCAAAAGGTTTTGATAAGAATCATCCAGCTATAGAGTTATTGCGAAAAAAACAATTTATTTTGAGACATGATTTTACAGACAAAGAAGTACTACAACCAGATTTTGTGGATAAACTAGATCAAACATTCAAGGAACTTCGTCCATTTTTCGATTACATGAGTGAAGTGTTAACTACCAATTCGAATGGGGAATCGATCTTATAAGAAAGTGAATGTAAATTCTTCAACCAAAACTAATTCCCAAGGTAGATGTTTTGATGTGAAATTCATCATCCCTGAATTATGTGACTTTAAACGTTGTTCAATGTTTTCTGTTGAACCTTTATAAAGAATTCCATTCTTTAAAGAGCGTAGAACATAAGAATAATAAGCCATGTAACTAATTTAAACAAAAAAAGCTGCATTTAGGCAGCTTTTTTGTGACCCCGAAAGGATTACAACCCTATTTATCTAGCTTAATTCACACCATCAAAAACATTATAAAACCAAATAATAACCAACATAAACAAGCATTTTAAAAAACAAGATAAATTAACATAGATTAAAATAGATAAATTTAATGTGGGGATTTTGTGGGGAAAGTACTTATCTTTGAATAACAAAATCAAATCAAATGGCGACAATTAAATACCTCATCAAAGGAAAAAGCGAATTCACTGCAATCTATGTACGATTAAAAGACGGTCGAAATACTGATTTAACGGCTTCTACAGGTTATACAATCGAACCTAAATACTGGAGCGATGCTACAGGAAAAGTTAAGCAAACAGCAAGCAATAAAGAAAAAGTAAACTTAGCTTACAATTTAGAACAATTGCAAAGAAAAATTATAGATTCACTAAACGATGACAAAGGAAAAGGAATTGAGCTAAACAAAGAATGGCTAAAGGACGTAATAGCACGCTATAAAAACCCACAATTAGAAAATAGTACTTCATTGTTGATTGACTTCATAAGAGCTTATCAAATCTACCTTAAAACAAAAACCAACAAGTCAACTGGTAGAATAACTTCAGAATCTACTTTACGAAACTTTAATACTACTATCACAAGACTAGAAAAATTTCAAGAATACAAGAAAAAGGCATTCACATTGTCCGATATTGATTTAACTTTTCATAGTGACTATTTCAAATTTGCTACAGACAAACTGCAACTTTCAATTAATAGCATAGGCAAAGATTTAAGGCAAATAAAAACCGTCTGTTTAGATGCTAGTGACAAAGGACACGAAATAAACAAACAAGTAGAAAGTAGAAAGTTCAATTCACCATCCGAACCAACAATATTTGTCACATTGAATGAAATGGAAATTGATCGGATTAAACAACATAATTTCAACTTAGAAAATGGTTATCTAGACAATGCTAGAAACTGGTTAATTATTGGTTGCTGGACTGGATGCCGTGTTAATGACTTAATGAAGTTGACCACAAAGAACATTCTGTTAACTCCAAACGGTAAAAAGTTTATTCGCTACACACAAAACAAAACAGGAAAGCAAGTTGATATTCCAATACACTCAGATGTACTTGAAATTATAGAACGCTTAGGGGATTTTCCTAGACCGATTTCAGATGTGAAATTCAATGAATACATTAAAAAAGTATGCAAGTTAGTTGGTTTAACAGATGAGGTAAACGGAACGAAGCAAAACAATAAAACACACAAAAAAGAAGTAGGTTATTTTGAGAAATGGGAATTGATTAAAAGCCATACTTGCAGACGTTCATTTGCTACCAACCATTACAACAAGCTACCTAATAAAATCATCATGGCTGTAACTGGACATACTACAGAAAAAATGTTGTTAAACTACATTGGTGAAACTGAAAATAAACACTTAGATGACTTCTTTGAATTGTGGGATTCAAGTAAATCCGAAAAGAATAATTCAATCACATTAAATCAGAAAAGTATTTAAATTTGAAGTAAAACACTGGCGAAATGAATGAACAATTTAAAGTAATAACAAAATCAATAAGAGGTAAATCAGTTTTAGAAACTATAGATATTCTA
>JADLGD010000086.1 GCA_020849495.1 Fluviicola sp. | reverse complement strand
TTATCAATTATGGAGTACTGGAGAATTAGGGGTTACAAGTGTATCTAACCTTGCTCCTGGACAATATACTTTTTCAATTGAAGATGCAAATACTTGTAAACAAACCAGCATTTTTGATGTACCTGTTTCGGGATCGGATGCTACTGCAACCATACAGAATGTATTGTGTAACGGACAAAACAACGGAAGTATCACACTAACAACATCGGGTTTAACAGCACCAATTACATACATTTGGAGTAAGGGTGAAAGCGTTGCAAATATTTCTAATTTGCAAGCAGGATCTTATACTGTTCAATTAACAGATGCAGATAATTGTGTGTTGACCAAAACATTTGATGTGACACAACCAGAGCCATTAGTTGGTGAATACAACTCATCATGGCCATCTTGTGGTCTAGCGGATGGATTTATGGAGGTTGTTACAGTTAACGGAGGTACAGCTCCCTATACCTATCAATGGTCAACTAGTGATGTAGGAGCTGTGGTTTCAAATGTTGCATTTGGATTGTATTCCGTAACAATTACTGACGACAATGGCTGTCAAACCATCAAACCGTTTTACATGAGCGAAGTCGGTTCGGCTGATTTATTTGGATCCATTACACCAGCAAGTTGTGGTGGTAGCGATGGTGCAATTAATGTTGATTCTTATTTGCTTTCTGGTGACCCCGTTCAATCTATTTCATGGTCAAATGGTGAAACGACAGAAGACATTTTCAATTTAGCGCCTGCAAATTACATCTGTACGTTGACAACAACAGGTAACTGTAAAGCAATCAAAGGATGGAATATTCCGATTGTATCACCAGACTTGCAACCAATTTGTGTGGTAACAGTAGATTCTGCTACGACGACGAACTTGGTTGTTTGGGAACCGGTTCAAGCAGTTGGAATTGCTTACTACAAAATTTACAGAGAAACATCTAACTTTGGAGAATACATATTGATTGATACTGTTCAAGCTAGCAACATTTCCATTTTTAATGATGTTGTAGCTTCGCCAATTGTGCGTTCTTGGAGTTATAAAATTTCAGCTGTCAACGGTTGTGAAACAGAAGGACCATTGTCGAATCATCATCGTACGATTCATTTAAATGTGACAGATGGTGGAATTGGTGCAAAAGTTACTTGGAATGCATACGAAGGAACTACTGATTATTCTGAACAAAAAATATGGCGCTACAGTTTTGCAAATGATTGGGAATTAGCTGCTACATTGCCAATCGGTGATTTTGTTTATCAAGACAACGTTCCTTTTACAACTCCCGGTTTAGACTACATGGTGGAAATACAGTTAAACAACGGATGTACAGCAGAAAAAGCACAAGATTTCAATACCACTCGTTCTAACAAAGACAAAGGTCAATTTGTACCAGGAGAAGGAACAGGAAATTCGAATAATAGCATTGATGAAGCGTACATGTCTGCAATTACAGTATATCCAAATCCAGCAAATGACTATTTGAATATTGCCCAATTATCAGCCAATGAAATGCTTGTTCAAGTGATGGATGTGAATGGAAAAGTGTTACTACAACAAACATCAAATACGCTTGTAAACGCAATAGCAATTAATGAATTAGCTGAAGGCATCTATATCCTTGAATTGACTATCGATAACCGTAAAGAAACACGTCGATTCATCAAACAATAAGTAAAAAAGACCTGTTTTTAGGCTAAACAGTCATTTAAGATGACCAATTATACAATAGTAGTAGAGCAATCTACTACTATTTTTTATGTTTGAATACGCGAAAATGAAAATTATGAAACAATTTTTACTCATTCTGACCCTTATTGTAAGCTCTTATGGCTGGTCTCAGTATACTTGGTCAGACATCACTTATAATCCAGATTTAGATAACCCAATGGGTGCTGCAGATGTAGTTATGTTAAACGATAAAGTGTATCAGATTTTTGACTCTGTTGGAAACAGAATTGAAGTTGCAACTTATGACAATCAATTTCAACAGTGGAAAACGATTGCAGGGTTGAACTATTCTTTGTATCCGAATAGTATTCAAGCTTTGGTTAAAAACAATACCATCTTCTTTGTTGAGAAAACAAGTACTGCATTTACCATGTTTAGAGTGGATTTAACTACCAACAATATTATTCAGCTTGCGACAACGAATACTTATGGAATGTTGGGAAGCAATTGGGAATTCAAGGTAAGTTCTGTTACCGGTAAAATGTTCATTGCATTTGTCAACAACTACTCTCAATTGATGTTGAATGAATTCAACACAGGTACAAACACTTGGACTGAAGCGAATATCACCAACGTATTAAATACGACTACATCGGACATATCTTATTCCAATATACAGTTGTATTTTTCAAGTACAAACATCTATGTTGGGGTATCTGGTGCTATTCAAAAAATGGGACATGCTCCTCAAACAAATGTTGCAGCGTTTCAAAATTACAACAACGCAGGCACAAATGACGGGCAAATTTATTTAAACGGATCTGCTTTGATCAATGGTTCTTTTTACTTTAGTGGTAATGGTCAAAATCCACCTGTAGTAACTGTTAAAGATGCAGCCAATAATGTATCTTATGAAAAACCGTATTCATCGACGAATTTAAATGTTGTCTCAGGAACCGATCTACCATTGTCATTCAATATTTCAAATTCGGACCACTTCATGTTGGAAAACTCAGCTTACGTGTTTTTAATGTCAGAGTTTTCGCCGCAATCCAACACGAATTACGATCAATTCTATGTTTATAGAAAGGATTTGGCTACTAACATTTGGGATTCACTCGGGCCAAAGATAGAAACGATTAGTCCTTACATGAATGCTAACAGTGCTCGTATTAGCTTAGAAAATTCACATCAAAAACACCTTTCTGTATTCTATCGTTCTACTTCTTCTAATGGCGGTGGAATAACAAAAGTATTGAATCAAAAACCAAACATCAACACTTCATCTATTAGTATAAATACTGGTTTGTGTGTGGGTCAAAATCAAATCTACAGTCTTATTGAAGTATATGATGATGACGGTGATCAAGTGAACATCACAAGTGGATATGATATTACTGGTGCACTTTCAAGTGTTCAGTTTGTGCCTATTGGTTTTGAGTTAATCGGAGGAATTGGTATTACAAAATTTGCGGTTTATGGAACCATTTCTACAGGAGGAAACTCTACTCTTACACTTACAATGAACGATGGGTGGGGATATATTAGTGATACTTTACCTGTTGTAAACATCTCAACAGTTACAACTCCAATTCTTTCATTTACTCCAGCATCACCTGTTTTCTGTAACAATGAAAACTTGATTGATTTGAGCAATTATGTCAATTATTACGATCAAGGTACTTTCTCATTGAATGGTGTCGATTTAAATGGTACAACCATAAATGGAATTCAAGTTTCACAAACAGCTTCTACTGGTTTAATCGCTTACAAAACAATCATCGATGGTTGTATCGTGAATACATCTACAGTTTATGGCTTTGCTATTGTTGGAACTGCAAGTGCTTCTGTAATCCCTGCTACTTGTGGTGGAACAGATGGATCGGCAACGGTGAATTACACACCTGGGTCGTCAACAACTTACACAGTAGAATGGTCAACTGGTCAAACAGCAGCTACGATTAACGGATTGAATCCAGGAGCTTATTATTACAATGTAACGGATCAACACGACTGTCACGTCACAGGTTTTGCAAGTGTTGGAACAGCATCTATTGACATTACACCAACAGTAACGAATGTTAGCTGTAATGGAGCAAACGATGGAAGTATTAGTATCGTTGTAGGTGGTCCTGCAAATTACTATGTCTATTGGTCGAATGGTAAAACGACAACTACCATCACCGATTTAAGTCCAGGGAATTACTGGGTAACAGTAGTTGATTTAAGCAACAGTTGCCAAGTTACTTATTCATACGATATCACAGAACCGGCTCCTATTACGGCTTCTTTTACCACTTACGATCCAGATTGTGGTGTGAGTAATGGAATCATTTATGGAACTTATGCTGGTGGTTCAGGTACATACACGTATTCTTGGTTGGGTACAGCTCAAACAACACCTGACTTGAACAATGCAAGTTACGGGTATTATCAAGTGAAAGTAACAGACGCAAACAACTGTGTAGATACTTTTAGTTACAACTTGAATGATTACCAAGCTGTGGATATTATGGACAGTGTAGTAGATGCTTCTTGTAACATGAGTAACGGAGCCATCTTTGTAGATTTTGTTCAAGACCCTAATGGTGGAAGTTTCTTCCCGAATTATGTGACTTGGTCAAATGGTAGCGGAAACTATAACAATTACAATCTAAACAGTGGTACATACACTATTTTAGTAGCAAGTGGTATTTCAGGATTTAATGGAAACATGTGTTATGCACAAAAGGTAATCCCTGTTGGTACAAAAGCACCTCTTCGTCAAGATATTTGTGTAGTAACTGTTGATTCAGCTACGACTACCAACTTGGTGATTTGGGAAAAAATTGAAACATCTGGTATTAGTCATTACAACATTTACCGTGAAGACATCAATGCGGGTCAGTTTAATTGGATCGATACCGTACAATTTAGCAATGAATCTTTGTTCAATGATGTTGTTGCATCTCCAATTGATCGTTCTTGGCGCTATAAAATTTCGGCGGTGAATGAATGTGGTATTGAAGGGCCTATATCCATCGCTCACAAAACATTGCACTTAAATTCAATTATCAATGCTGGTAACGGTAGTATGGATATTTTTTGGGATGATTATGAAGGTCCAACAAGTGCATCGGAATATGTGGTTTGGAGAAACAGTGATCAAAACGGCTGGGAAGCATTGGTGCCCAGTGTTGCTGTAGGAACCACAACCTTTAGCGATATGACTTCTGGGGGATTAACGGGTCTGGATTACTTCGTTGAAATGGTGTTATCTTCTCCTTGTTCAGCAGAAAAAGCTCAGGATTTCAACACAACGCGTTCAAACAAAGACAAAGGTCAGTTTGCGCCAGGTGAAGGAACAGGTGCTAGTAATAATGAATTGAACGAATCAACGATTGAGCTTTCCATTTATCCAAATCCTTTTACGAGTGATTTGAATGTTACTATCTCTGAAAACGGTATCAACAAAACATTGCATGTATGGAACATACATGGTGTTGAAGTGTTCCAAACAGTGGTAGATCAAACAAACATGACCTTGGATTTATCTACTATATCAAATGGTCTGTACTTCATCACTGTTGAAGGAGTGGAAGAAACATTTAACATTGTAAAACAATAAACAACCAATAAAAGAGAAAGGAGTATTCGTTTGGATACTCCTTTTTTTTGTTTAAACGACAGGAAATCAACTTTTTAGTCTGAATCAATTTATTTGAACATTGATAAACTTCAAATAATCAACAACATATTTATAAATTCAAGTGAAAATTGTTTCTTTGCAACTGAATTTTGGAAAACACCTTTAAATTAAACCACATGAATAAAATAATCTTCTTCTTGCTTTGCAGTTTGTCAGCTAACGCACAAACAAATTATTATGGATCAATGACCTATAATGCTGGGAGTATTTACCGTGCGAACGAGTTTGGTCAACCAGTAGAACTTATCCATCGTTTTGATACAGTCAATGGAAGTGAACCAAGAGGAGGAATGATCATGAACGGAACCCGATTGTATGGAAGAACAATGACCGGAGGTTTTTACAACAGCGGTGTTTTGTATTATGCAGATGTATTGACTCATGAATTTAGTACCGTACAACATCTACCAATAACATTTGAAGACAATTTCATTAGTTCTTATTCACAAGAATTAAATGGGTTTGTATACAATACTGGTAACTTAAACAATATACGTGGTCGATTTTACAAAACAGATTTTGAAAATGGTACCATCACTGTTTTAGAAGATTTTCAAAACTACAATGTGTACTTTAAACCAATTATTAATAACGGATTTGCCTATATACCGGCAAGTAAAACAGGTAGTAATCCTCAAAACGTAATTTTTAAATTTGACATTCAATCAGAGCAATTGGTTGATTCACTAGAATTGGACGGTTTGTTATTTGGGGAAGGAAGTTTTCAATTGATTGCAAAAGACAGTGGTTCTTGTTTCATTTTAAACCATTTTGGAGGCATCAATGATAATGGTGTTATTAGTCAACTGAATTTTGATTCATTTACGGCAGATACCTTGTTCTCCTTTCAAGATGACAAACGTCATTACATTCCAGGACTGGTGATCAACGATCAATTGCATTTCTTCCGCTATTCTACCGTTTTAAACACCTATGATTTTTACCGTTTTAATGGAAGTACAATTGATTCCCTTTTTACTATTACTGGCTCGAGTACACAAACATCTCGTCCTTCAAATGGAAACGTAATCGGTGATCGTTTTGTGTTTTCTTCAGACACTATTTGTTATTCTTATAACTTTCAAACACAACAACTCAACTTAGTCGGTTTATACAACAGTGAAACTTATGGAATCGGAGCTTACATGAGTAGTTTAATAAACACAGAAGATTATTTGAGCATTGAAACAACTTTTGAACAGCAATACACATTGTATCCCAATCCAGCAACAAGCAACATTCGCTTTAAAGGAATCAAAAAAACGATGAATTATACAATTTCAAATCAGTTGGGGAAACAAGTTCTAACAGGCACTGTAAATCCATTACAACCGAATCTATCAATAGACATCTTAGAGGCTGGAAGCTACTTGGTTCAATTTGAAAACTCGCCTGAAAAGATCGCTTTTGTAAAATTGTAATCTTTTTCCACTCACCAATACACGCCGCTTAATCAAAGAAACTAGGCAGCTATTTAAGTATCCCATCTCCTTAAAAAAAAGGGGTTAAATTTGTTGTTGATTAAAATCATTCATTCAAACAGAATCGTATGAAAAAACTACTTGGAATTCTTACACTACTATTTGCACTTTCATCGAACGCTCAATCGTGGAAGTTTATAGGTAGTACATCTGGAATAGGAGACGGTACGGAGGTCGATATGGAAATATCCAATTCAGGAACGTTGTACATCGCATACATTGATGCGCTCAATTCAAATAAAATCACAGTAAAAAATGGAATGAAACAACACAAGCTTGGGTTGGTGTTGGTACTCCTGGGATTGGTGATGCGAATGTTACCGGTTTACAATTAACGGTAATGAGCAATGATTATCCTGCTATTGCTGCTAAAACAACCTACTTAGGGGTTGATTTCATTGAAATTTACAAATTCAACGGAACAACTTGGATTTACCAAGCAATAGGCTCAGGTGGTTACAATGAAACCAGTCACAATTATGGTTACTCACTAAAAGCAAGTGGTACCAATTTGTTTTTGACTTTCTACAATACGAATGAACAATCAACTGGCTATTCTCAGCTTGGATTAATTACAGTCAACATGACCAACCAAACTGTTTATGGTGGTTCAGGAGCAAACCTTGAACAAACAAATGCTACGGGAACATTAAGTAGTTGTATAGAAGGAAACAATGCATATGTGATTCACAACGAAATAGATAACTCAGACTATATGCCATTAAATGTATCTATCAATGGTGCTGCCTATACTGGATTTACATTGAATGGCTCGGAAAATGCTTCCAAAATGAAAATTGATAGAGGAAGTTCCTCCGCTCTTTACAATACGTTTTGGATCAATAAATACACTCCATTTAACTTGATTTTCAGAAGTTTCAACGGAACAACAATGGGAACGGAGCTTGCTGTTACTACAACTCAAGTTTTAGATTTTGACTTCGATAACTACAATAACGAGGCTTTTGTGTTTTACAAATCAAGTAGTGCTTGCTTTTATAAAAAGGTAACTACACCAATGACACCAACCATCACAAACATTTCTAGTGGTACAGCTCTTGCTCCTGCAAATGCAACTTCTTTGTGTACAGAAGTGTATCAAAACATAAAAGTCATTGCCTATATCAGTTCTGGAAAAGTGTATGTAAAAGAACAAGACGGAGCAGCAAACATTGAAGACTATGATTTGTTCCAGTTCTGCGAAGGAACAGCATTTAACAACAATGGCGATGTTGCTGTCATCAATTTAGATCCTAACTTTAGTCATGCCAATTTATCAATGACTTGTGTTTCACAAAACACGGCCATCATTCCGCAATCAAATGTTTCTATTAGTGGAAATGGTTTGAACTATTACTTAACAATCTCTGGAACAAATGGTGTTAGTTCAACAACTACAGTAGATTTATTATGGACCTTATTAGAAAACGGTTCCTCAATTGGCACATTGTATACTCCTGTGACCATTTTTGCGAATCCAACCATTGCGTTTAACATCCCTGGAAATGAAGTGTGTGAAAATGAAAATCCTGTCTTTTTAGTAGGTAAAGCGACTCCACTTGGTGGAACGTGGTTTGGACCTGGTGTAGCAGGAAACTTCTTCTATCCGAATTTTTTCAACCCTGCTCCAGCAACTAATTCTTATGTGCATTATGCGAAAACATCCGCTCAAGGTTGTACTTCAGTCGATTCAGTTTTAATCACAATCAATCAAGTACCAGATTTAACCGTTTCAGCTACAGATGCAGATTGTAATCAAGCAAACGGTTCTGCATCAGTAAGTATTACAGGTGGCGCTCCTGCTTATGATGTTTATTGGTCGAATGGTGCAACTACTTCTTCAACAACTAATTTATTGCCTGGACAATACTATGTAAACGTAAGTGACAACAATGGCTGTAGTGCTGTTGGATTAGCAGCAATTGGCTCTAATGGAATTACTTTAAGTGCGAATGTGACAAACGTTTCTTGTTTTGGAGCAGTAACAGGTGGAATCAATTTAACAGTTAATGGTTCAAACGGACCATTTACCTATGCTTGGTCGAATGGTGCTACAACTCAAGATTTAGCTAACATTGCTGCCGGACCATACGAAGTTGTTGTTACTGACAATACAGGTTGTGTATCGACTGCAAGTTATACTGTTTTACAACCAGCAGCAATCACATTGAATTCAAGTTCAGTTAACTCTCCTTCTTGTAGTGCAACGAATGGATCAATTACAGTCAATTACGTTGGAGGATCTGCACCTTTCACTTATAGTTGGGAAGATGCACAAGGAAATACCATTGGATCTAACGCCGCTACATTGTCTGCAATTGGAGCAGGATATTACACAAGTATTCTGACAGATAATGCTGGGCGTACTGTACAAGAAGAAATTGCTGTTTCCAATGCAAATGGACCAGTCATTGCTGTTGACACCATCATTGCTTCCGATTGTTCGAACAATGGATCAATTGATATCATTGACGTTTCCAACAATGTTGTTGCCTATGAATGGAGCAATGGAATGACCACTCAAGATTTGTCCAATATTGGAACTGGAACTTATACCGTTGAAGCCACAGCTGCAAATGGTTGTGTAAGTGTTTTATCAGCTGAAGTGGATGCCACTTTACCAATCGCTGCTACGGTGTGTTTGGTAACTGTAGATACTTCAACTAACACCAACTT
>JADLGD010000085.1 GCA_020849495.1 Fluviicola sp. | reverse complement strand
GATTACAAGTGGCTGATATCATTTTAGAACCAATCGCTTCAGCTGATGCGGTTTTGAGTGATGAAGAAAAAGAAGCTGGTGTAGTGTTGGTTGATATCGGTGGTGGTACAACGGATGTGGCGATTTTCCAAGAAGGTGTGATTCGTCATACTGCTGTCATTCCATTTGGAGGTAACGTCATTACGGATGATATCAAAGAAGGATGTACGATTTTACGTCGCCATGCGGAGGCGTTGAAAGTGAAATTTGGTTCTGCATTGGCTTCTGAGAGTTTGGAAACGGAAGTGGTTTGTATTCCAGGTTTGAGAGGACATGCACCAAAAGAAATTACTTTACGCAACTTGGCGAGCATCATTCAAGCGCGTATGGAAGAGATCATCGAGCACGTACATTACGAAATCGTGAACTCTGGCTACGAAAAGAAATTGATCGCTGGAATCGTTGTAACAGGTGGTGGAGCACAATTGAAACATGTCACGCAGTTGTTTGAATACATGACGGGTATGACTACTCGTATTGGTTTGCCAACTGAACACTTAGCTTCAACAAATACCATCGAAGCAATTACAAGTCCAACATTCGCTACGGGTATTGGATTGGTGATGAAAGGTTTTGAAAAAGATACGGTAGATAAAGTAGTAGAATCTGCTGCTGGACAAGTGAAAGGACATTCTACGAAAAGTCGTGGAAGCTTCTTTGATACCTTATTAACGAAAAGTAAAAACTTCTTTGCAGAGGAGGAGTAATTGTTCCGCCTCGATAGAAGAAGAAATAAAAAGACAACAATAACACAACAATAAAAAAAGCAAAGCATATGGAATTCGATTTGCCAAAAGGAGATACGTCAATCATTAAAGTGATTGGTGTTGGTGGTGGCGGAAGTAATGCTGTTAACCACATGTATGATTTAGGAATTAAGGGAGTTGACTTCGTGGTTTGTAATACTGACCGTCAAGCTCTTGATATTTCACCTGTTCCATTGAAAATTCAATTGGGACCAAGTTTAACTGAAGGTAGAGGTGCTGGTGCAATTCCTGAAATTGGAAGAAACGCAGCCGTAGAAAATATTGATGAAATCCGCGATTTGTTAGGACGCCAAACGAAAATGGTATTCGTAACTGCAGGAATGGGAGGTGGTACCGGAACAGGTGCTGCACCGGTTATTGCTAAAATCGCAAAAGAATTAAACATCCTTACAGTAGGAATCGTTACTGTGCCTTTCGCTTTTGAAGGTCGCCGTAGAAGACAACAAGCTGAAGAAGGTTTAGAAGAAATGCGCAATAACGTAGATACATTGTTGGTAATCAACAATGAGCGTTTACGTGAAGTTGGTGGTAACATGTCTTTGTCGCAATCATTTGCAATGGCGGATAACGTGTTGTCAACAGCTGCTAAAGGAATTGCTGAAGTAATCACTACAACTGGTGCAATCAACGTTGACTTCAACGATGTGAATACAGTGATGCGTAACAGCGGTGTTGCGATCATGGGTTCTGCAACTGCTGAAGGTGAAACACGTGCAATTGATGCAGTGAAAGAAGCATTGAATTCACCATTGTTGAACGATAATAACATCGAAGGTGCTACTTACATCTTGTTGAACATCACTTACGGTGATAAAGAAGTAACAATGGATGAGATTGGTGAAGTAACCGACTTTATCCAAGACGAAGCTGGTTCAACTGCAGATGTGATCTGGGGTCACGGTTATGATCCAACTTTGGGTGATAAATTGTGCATCACTTTGGTGGCTACAGGATTCAATTCTTCTCCAGTTACTGGATTTGAAAAAGCACCTGAGCGCACAGTTCGCAAATTGGAAGAAGAGCCAAAAAATGAGATCAAAGCTCCTTTGACTTCTCCTACGCAAATTATTGAGTCAACTCCAGTTGCAGAAGAGCCTTTTTTGAAATCGGTTGAAACGAAAGTAGAAGAGACGATCACTTCAACAACAGTTGTAGAGACAATCGTTACGGAAACAACTTCAAATACAGTTGATTTTGATTGGGACTTGTCCAATGAAGCGAAAACCATGACTACTCCAACTTCAACAATTGTTGAGGAGCCAGTAGCAGAGGAGCCAAAACGTTTCTTCTTAGAAGATGAAGTAGAGGCTAAAGTGAATTTAGAAAACGTAGTAGATCCATCACGTGCGCCAATTTCTGCTGAAGAAATGCAACGTCGTAACAACGAACGTATGGAGCGTATCCGTGAATACAATTTCAAATTGAAAAAAGCAGAAGGCTTGAAAGAATTGGAAGATGAACCAGCTTTCGTACGCCGCAATATTCAATTAGAAACCATCAAAAAAAGCGATGAACAACGCGTAAGCCGTTTTGGTTTGTCGGATGATAATGGTGGATTGAAAACGAACAATTCATTTTTACACGATAACGTAGATTAATAAAGACTTGCAGACAAAGGACATAAGACCAAAGACAAATCAGTCTATGGTCTTATTTCTTTAGTCTTAAATCTCATAAGAAATGAATTTTACAGAACGCATCAATCAAGATATCAAAACCGCGATGTTGGCGAAAGACAAAGAGCGTCTTGCTGCATTGCGTGATATCAAAAGTAAATTGTTGTTAGAAGCGACTTCCGGAACTGGTGAAGTGAGCGACGAAGCAGCCAATAAAATCGTGTTGAAATTGTACAAACAACGCATGGATACTTATGCTTTGTATGTGGATCAAGCACGTCAAGACTTAGCGGATGAAGAATTGTTCCAAGCGAAAGTGATTGAAGAATACATGCCTAAAATGATGTCGGACGACGAAATCAAAGCTGCGATCGCTGCAAAAATTGCAGAAGTAGGAGCGAGTGGTCCTTCAGACATGGGTAAGATTATGGGACCAATCAATGGTCAATTAGCTGGTAAAGCTGACGGTAAACGTGTAGCTGAATTAGTGAAAGAAGCATTGGCAAATTTGTAATGGCTTTATTCTAAGACAAGTCCCTTAGACTTTGTTTTTTATTGTTGGTAAATCCCTTTCTTTGGAGAGGGATTTTTTTTTCGCTAAAATGTTTTAACTTGCATCATGTTTCGTGTGTATCTTTCTTTGATTTTCTTACTTGCCTTGGTTTCCTGTAAACACGAGAGCAATGTAAGAACCTACAAGACCAGAAGGGTCATTATTTTGGTGATCGATGGTCCAAGGTATTCCGAAACGTGGGGAGATTCTTCTCATGCATTCATTCCGATGCGTTATGGACTCTTGAACGAAGGTGTAATGGTGTCGAATTTCCGAAACAACGGCGTTACGTTTACCAATCCTGGACACACTGCAATTTGTACCGGTGTTTACGATGCAATTGCCAATAATGGTTCAGAATTGCCTCATTTTCCTAGTTTACTGCAAATGTATGTGGAGCGTTACGGCTATCCTTCTTATGCAACTTTGATTGCTTCCAAAGATAAATTGCATATACTGAGCAATACTTCACTGCCAGCTTATTACAATCAATTTCAATGTTACAAAGATTGTGGCGTGAATGGAAATGGAACGGGTGGCTACAGAGCGGATACGATTACTTATCTCAATGTGATGGCGCAACTCAACTCTGGTGTTCCTAGATTGATGGTAGTGAATTTTAAAGAACCGGATACTTATGGTCATTTAGCTGATTCATTGGCTTACCTCAATGCCATCAAACGCACCGATCAATATGTGGCAGATATTTACCAACTCATTCAAACCCATCCAGATTACAAAGATCAAACAACCTTGATTGTAACGAATGATCACGGGAGACACACAAAAGGATGGTTAGACGGGTATGTCAGTCATGGCGATAATTGCGAAGGTTGCCGACACATCGAGTTGTTTGCCATTTCTCCCGATTTCAAGAAAAACACGGTGATCAATAAAAATTACGAGCAAATAGACATTGCGCCAACGGTTGCTGAATTGTTGGGTTTACGAATGAAATACGGTCACGGTAAAGTGATGTGGGATTTGTTTTTACCACAATAGTTGTATTTTTTTGAATCTGGTCCTGCGAGTGTTTTGTACTTGATTGGCACACCAAATTGATTTTAAAGCGCATCTAAAATATCAGAATCATCAATTTTAATTTCTTGACTTTTTTCACTCAAATAAGGTAAATACTTTTCCAATTCAGCATATTTTTTAATCATTCTAACGGTAACAAAAGTTAGTGGAATAAATGACCAAGCGATTGCAATATCAATCAAGGTTGTAGTCGTAATAACATCGATTGAATCTGATTTTGTTTGAATTCTAGAATTTGAGCTACTAACAATTGATATGATAATCCACAATGTCCACCAAATACCTACCGAACGTCTTCTGCTCGTGTCTTCTTCAACATGACCCTGTTTGATTAGCATGCCTTCAGCAATGTCAACCATTTCTCTCATGATCGTGAATGGTCTACCTAAATTCATAAATGGAACAAACCATGCGCCCGCTGCCCATCCTTCTGCGAAGGAGCATTTATTGGATAATTGATGCAAGTTGTAGTAGGCTCTTCTAAACCATTGGATGAACACGATGGCAACACCAATGTAAAAAAGCAACATAATTATACCTACAATTGATTGACGAAAATCGTTCGCATTTATTTCTTGCATGTTAAATGTTCCTTTTTGAATATCACGTAATAAGAAGTATTGCATGATATCTGAAATGGAAGTTAAGACTTGAAAGCCAGTATAGATCCAAAGTACTATAATTAGGCGATTTGAGCGTTCTTCATTAGGTCTAAGCATGGGTACTGTTTTTTGGACGAATTTAGTAAAAATACAATTTTAAAGGATGCTGAATAAGAAACTTTTAGCTACAATTTTAGATTCTCAAACCTATGCTGTATCTTTGTAACCTTAAAAAAGAGCAAATTATCATTTATGAGTAATACAACAGAAAGATTAGCTTACAAAGTTAAAGACATTAGCCTTGCAGAATGGGGACGAAAAGAGATTAAATTAGCTGAAGCTGAAATGCCAGGATTAATGTCTTTGCGTGCTGAATATGGTGCTTCTAAACCATTGAAAGGTGCTCGTATCGCAGGATGTCTTCACATGACGATTCAAACAGCAGTGTTGATCGAAACATTGATTGAATTGGGAGCTGAAGTTACTTGGTCATCTTGTAACATTTTCTCTACACAAGATCACGCGGCTGCTGCAATTGCTGCTGCTGGAATTCCAGTTTATGCTTGGAAAGGTATGAACGAGGAAGAATTTGATTGGTGTATCGAACAAACAATCTTCGCATTTGAAGGAGGTCAACCGTTGAACATGATTTTGGACGATGGAGGTGACTTAACAAATATGGTTTTCGATCGTTTCCCAGAATTGACGAAAGATATTCGTGGTTTGTCTGAAGAGACGACTACAGGTGTTCACCGTTTGTATGAGCGTGTGAAAAACGGAACGTTGGTAATGCCTGCAATCAACGTAAACGACTCAGTTACGAAATCTAAATTTGACAACAAATACGGATGTAAAGAGTCTTTGGTAGATTCAATTCGTCGTGCTACAGACGTGATGATGGCTGGTAAAGTAGCTGTTGTTTGTGGTTACGGAGACGTTGGTAAAGGTTCTGCTGCTTCATTGCGTGGTGCTGGTGCTCGTGTAATCGTTACGGAAATCGATCCAATTTGTGCGTTGCAAGCTGCAATGGACGGATTCGAAGTGAAAAAATTGGATTCAGTGGTTCACTTAGGTGATATCATCGTTACAACTACTGGTAACAAAGACATCGTTGTTGGTCGTCATTTCGAGAAAATGAAAGACAAAGCAATCGTTTGTAACATCGGTCACTTCGATAACGAAATCGATATGGCTTGGTTGAACAACAACTACGGTTCTACAAAATACACAGTAAAACCACAAGTGGATATTTACAACGTAAAAGGAAACGAAATCATCATCTTGGCTGAAGGTCGTTTGGTGAATTTAGGTTGTGCTACTGGTCACCCTTCATTTGTAATGTCTAACTCGTTCACGAACCAAACATTGGCTCAATTGGAGTTATGGCAAAACAGCGCTAACTACGGAAATGACGTGTACATGCTTCCAAAACACTTGGATGAGAAAGTGGCTCGTTTGCATTTAGCTAAAATCGGTGTTGAATTGGAAACACTTTCAAAAGATCAAGCTGATTACATCGGTGTGGCTGTTGAAGGTCCATTCAAAGCTGAACACTACAGATATTAATCCTTGGATTGAAATACGGAAAGTCGGAAGAGCAATCTTCCGACTTTTTTTGTGAAGAAACATTTTGTTTTTCTCTCAAGAGAAGTAGTTTTAGGTGAGTTTAATAAATTTAAAGCAGCTTCATTTGTACCTTAATGGAGTGGTGAATAGGTACTACTTTTAGATTTAATTTCAATTTTTACTATTTACCTCTTATATTGAGAAATTAGTACTTGTCATATAGACAAATGATAATTTTTATCGACTTTCATATTCATTATTTAAGCAAAGTAATATGACCTGTTTTTGTTAACTCCTCACTACAACTTATGTATTGGATTCGATAAAAATAAACTCCTTCGGAAACATCTTTTCCATCCCAATTTAAGACTCCAGAACTCCATGAATAAACAACATTACCCCATCTATTGATAATTTGGAAAAGTGAAATATTGTCAGTTGAATCAATTCTGTATTCATCATTTACTCCATCACCATTCGGAGTAAAAACGTTTGGGATGATTCCTGTAAAAGAACCGTTGTCACTTCCATATAGAGTTGCAGCACCAAATGATATTTCTTGGTTTTGCAAAGTGCAGATTTCTTCTACTTGAGCATTAGTTTCATTGACTGAATATATTGTTTTTCCGTCAATTAAAAACAGTCTCCTCAAACTGGATGTACAATTTATGTACGTTGTGAATATGCCATATGGATTAAATGAAATATTTCCGAGAACACCAATATTAGTAATTGTCTGAATTGAAGTATTACTTGAGTCTAGTTCGATTCTAATTAATTCATTATTATTAGAAATCATATAGATTAATCCTTCAAACATGGCGAAATCACCATTAGTTCCATATCCAACAACACCAAGAAGTGATTCAATATTAGTTGTCAAATCATAGAGAAAAAGTGAATCACTCTTGTCATACAATAAGGTGTTATTATCTAATGCCAACAAACCTAATCCTCCAATATTTGAAATTAATACAGGACTTATTGCAACAGAAATTTGAGAAATGGTATCAATACGATAAAGTCTATCAATTATACCATAAATTTCTCCATTCTGAGTTACAGCAATATCGCCAAACACATCATAAACTCCAAGGCTTCTTGCGGAACACGTTTGGTTATTGAATTCTATAATCTCACCATTATTTCCACAAGAAAACACTCTATCTTGAGCAAAGCCAAAAAAGCTAAATAAAACAGAAATGCAACTAATGAAAACACGCATAATAAAAACAGGTATATTTCCTATACTTAAGATTGTTAAAGACTAAGACTTTCTTAATCTACTAATTTAATTCATTTCATCTAACTTCGATCTGATAGTTGATGAACAGATTGTATCTAACAAAGATACAAGTGTGGTGAATAGTTGGAATTTCTAGTTTTTGGTTTAATTAGTTTAATTCAAAGATTTATTTCAGTGTCATAAAGGTTTTACATTTCCGCATAATGATACAAAAGAAGCAATTGGTGTTACAATGGTTGATTTTTTGAAAAAGCTTGAAGATTTAGTCGCTTTTTTTATTCTCATTAATTTCATCTCTTGGAAACGATAAAGCCCTACCTTTGCAACTGAAAATGTGAGTGCCATGATGGAACAAGTAAAGAAAATTGATTTTAGCTCCTTGAAAACAATCCTGTTTGCTGGATTGGTGATTCGCCTGATTGCTGCCATCTTTTCAGAAGGTTACGGTATGCACGATGATCATTATTTGGTGATCGAAGCTGCTGGTTCTTGGGTAGATGGACACGATTACAATCATTGGTTGCCATGGACCAAAGACAATACAGGAATGCCAGAAGGACATAGTTTTACCTATGTGGGAATCCATTTCATTTTGCTTTACCTCATGAAAGCCATCGGAATGGCAGATCCAAAACTACTCATGCTTTTCATCCGTGTGATCCATGCGGTGTTTTCCTTACTGGTTATTTATTACGGATACAAAATCACTGAAAAACTCAGCAATAAAAAGACCGCTTCTTATGCTGGTTGGCTTTTAGCACTTTTGTGGGCCATGCCATTTCTTTCGGTGCGAAACTTAGTTGAAGTTGCGAGTATTCCTTTCTTGATGTGGTCGGTGTGGCTCACCATTCGCGATAATAAACGCTCTTCCATGTTCTTTGCTGGCGTTTTGCTTGGAGTAGCCATTTCTTTCCGCTACCAAATTGCCATTTTTGCTGTTGGAATGGGCTTTTATTACCTCTTCACACGCAAATGGTCAAAGCTATTTGATTACAGTGCAGGAGCCATTTTACTCTTTTTACTCACACAAGGTTTGGTCGATTTCCTTATCTGGGGTTATCCGTTTGCCGAATTTAAAGCCTACGTGATTTACAACATGAACGAAGGAACGGGCTATATGAAAAACCAGAATTACTTCATGTATTTCTACGTGTTGTTTGGTTTCTTGCTCTTCCCTCTGGGTGTTTTGGCTTTGATTGGATACTTCAAATCTGCTAAAAAATACGCGATACTCTTTGTGCCCACCTTCTTGTTTTTAGCTTTCCATACCTGGTTCCCTAACCGACAAGAGCGTTTTATTTTAACCATTTTCCCTCTAGTAATCATTTTGGCAATGATGGCCATTCAAGAAATGAGGGTGCGTAAATTTTGGAATGGCTTCTGGAAGATTTCGTGGGTGAGTTTTTGGGTCATCAATATTCCAATGGTGCTCTTGATTTCAACGATGCCATCTAAAAAATCACGTGTCAACACCATGTATTCGTTGTATGGTCAGGTTAAAGGAAATGAAGTCATTTTGATTGAAGCTACTGGCGAAATGAACCCTGAAATGATGCCTTATTTCTATGCGGGAAAATGGAATTTTGTGTTCTTAGAACGAAGAAGAGAAGATACCACAAGTCTTGCAACAATTACTGCAAATAAACAAGATTACATTTTCTTCTTTGGACAAGATTCATTGAAACAACGCATCGCATCTTTCAAACCGTTTTACCCGCAAATGGAGAAAAAAGCAACGATTGAACCGAGTTTTGTCGATAATTTGGTACAGAAAATCAATCCGCGCAATTCAAACTCTTATGTTGAAGTGTGGAAAACGAATGCGGTAACTGTTAAGCGTTAATTGTAAAGGCGCAGAATATTGGATCCATACCATTCTGTTCGGTATTGACGCAATCCCCATTCCGAATTGGCAATCGGAGAACCATCGTACATACTGAAAACGGCATCCGAACACGGGTCATCTAATTGAAGGAAATTGGTAGTGTCTGGAATTAAACCTGTGGGACAAGTAGCATTGACATCTGTAGGTGATTGTCGTTCCCAAGCCACAAATACATCGTACGATTGTCTGTAAACAATGATTCCTTTGATTCCACCATTCACATACGCCCAGCCACCAACACCGTTTAAATCTTGATAGGAAGGAAGTGAAAGGTCAATTTGAAAATCAAACGGAATACTTGGAATAGGATGGTTTTTGTTTTTATTACATCCAGCAAAGAAAACAAGAGCTAAAAACAAAAAGATTTGTAATTTCACAAAACGCATCACGGTATATTTGGTCATGAAGATAAGAACGTTTTTTCAATGTTGTTTATTGTTGTTAGCAATTCAATTAACTGCTTGTAAGAGCAGTGGACCTGGAAATGCACCAGCATCTGTGGAAGAAGCGGAAAAACAAATTGCCAAAAAACGGAAGAAAGAAGCCAAAGCTTCGAAGCGTGAACTCAAAAAAGCGAAAAAAGCTTTCTGGAAACGTCAATCCAAATCAGCACGCAAAAGTGTCAAACGCAATGCTCGTCAACAGCGAAAAATTGAACGCAAGAAAAAACGCGAAGGCGAATACAATTGGGAAGAACAAAAACGCTGGGAAGGGTTTAGTTAATTAAGAATGCAGAATTAAGAATGCAGAGAAAATAAATCATTCTCAATTTTCAATCTTTAATTTAAATCTCCATCTTACTCCTCTGGATGAACAATTTTTCTCGCCAATTTTCGGCTTCTTTTTCTTCCAATAAATGGAGTTTTTTCAAATAGTGCGTGGTCTTTTCAAAAGCTAAAGGATATTCAATGCCTTTGTAGTTCCATTCTGTTTCAGACAACCACTTACTCACTTGATCCATACGTAAATTGTAGCGCCAAGAAATGATTTCAGCAGCATCTGGATCGTTTTTTACTTCTTGTGCTTTTTCATTGACAATGTCACACATGATTTTCAAAAGGTCTCCATATTTTTCAGCGATTTCACCTCTTGCTGCAATCACAAAACAAGGCCAAGGTGTTACTACATCACCCACATAGCGGCATTTTCCTTGTTCCACAAAAGGGAAGGTGGTGTATTTTTCCCACAAAAAGGCTTGAGCTTCGTTGTTTTCCAATGCCCACAATCCGCCGTAGATATCACCTATCACATTGAATTTCAAATCGTCCAAGTTCCAACCGTGTTGATCGGCCATTACATAAGCCATCAAATGTGAACCAGAACCGTATCTTGAAATAGCGAATGTTTGTCCGTTTACATCATTAGTTGTTTGAATGGAAGAATGAACAGGAACATGAACGCCCCAATGCAAAGGAGAAACCACGTACACTTGAACAATTTTCGCATCCAAACCTTGTAGAATGGAACGCGTGATTCCTTCTGTCAATAAAACAGCAATGTCAATGGAACCTGTTTCCAATCCACGAATCATCTGACCAGTTCCACCGCTCATATCCGACCAGTGTAAATTCAATCCAATTTCCTGGAATTTGCCTTCTTCAATGGCTAATCTCCATGGTAAATTGAAATGTTCTGGTACTCCTCCGATTTTTAATCCAATCTGTGTCATGTTCGTGAAAATTGCATAGTAAATAAACGATGATACAATCCTTCGTTTTTCAATAATTCTTCATGCGACCCCATTTCTTTGATTTCTCCTTTATCGAGTACAATGATGGTGTCTGCAGCTTGTATAGTAGATAGTCGGTGTGCAATAACAATGGATGTTCTTCCTTTGGTCAATTGTTCGGTTGCGCGTTGGATCAATGCTTCTGATTCATTGTCGACACTCGAAGTGGCTTCATCCAAAATCAAAATGTGTGGATTGTAAACATAAGCACGGATGAACGCCAATAATTGTCGCTGACCCACAGATAAAACACCGCCGCGTTCACCTACTTGGTAGTCGTATCCATCAGGTAAATTTAGGATGAAATCATGAGCTCCAACTGCTTGCGCTGCTTGAATGACTTCAGCCCTTGAAATGGAAGGATTTCCTAACGTAATGTTGTTGTGAATGCTATCCGAAAACAAGAAAACATCTTGCAGAACAATGGCGATGTTTTGGCGCAAAACGTTCATTTCGATCGCACGCAATTCTGTTTCACCGATGAAAATGTCGCCTTTTTGGTATTCGTAAAAACGACTCAATAAATTCACGATGGATGTTTTTCCTGCACCTGTTGCACCAACAAAAGCGACCGTTTTTCCTGCTTCAATTGTAAGGTTGATATTTTTCAATACCCATTCCTCTTCATTGTAAGCAAACGAAACATTGGTGAAACGGATGGCTTGTTGGAAATCACAATCGGTGATGGTACCAGATGCTTGTACGTGTTCGTCCATGTCCATGATTTCAAACACACGTTCTGCACGCACCACACCGCGTTGAAGGATGTTGAATTTATCCGCCAACATACGAATTGGTCGGAAGAGCATTTGCACCCACATCGTAAAACTCAGGATTTTACCAAACAATTTGGGATCCGTGATGTCCATTCCCGAAACATAGAAAGCAGCCCAAACAATGATGAAAGCTTGAGAAAGGGAACTTAAAAATTCAACAACGGGAAAGAAGATGGAAAACGCCCAAACAGCATTGATGTGTGCCTGACGATGGGTTTTGTTTGCTTCTTCAAAGGCATCAAATTCTTGTTTTTGTCGGCCAAACAATTGAACAATGTTCATTCCTGTTAAATGTTCTTGCACAAAGGTGTTGAGTCGATTGACTGCTGTGCTCTCTTGTTGGAACGATTTGCGCATGGCTTTAGCGAAAATACGAGTGGCCAAAATTAGAATCGGAATCGGAATCAATGCTAAAAGCGATAATTGCCAATTTTCAAGGAACATGAAAAGGAGTACAACGGTGAGCACCAATAAATCGCCCAAGATGTCAATCAAACCAGAAGAAAATACTTCAGAAATGGCTTCAATATCGGATACTACTCGTGTTACCAAAGCACCCACCGGTGTTTTATCGAAGTATTTCATTCGGAAAGTGGTGATGTGTTCGAATACTTTTTTGCGAATATCTCTTATGACAGATTGAGCCAATAAATTCGAAAAATAGGAACTCGAAAATTGTAGAATTCCTTCTAGAAACAACATTCCTCCAATGATGAGGATCCACTTTAAGAATTGAGCTTTGTCTTGAAATGAGACCACGTATTCTTGTACAATATCACCAATCAGTTTTGGTCTCAGAGGACTTAATAAAGAAAGGGTGATGGTACAGAAAAAAGCAGTGATCAACAAGCCACGGTAGGGTTTTGCATATTTCAATAAGCGTTTGAAAATGCGGGTATCTATTTTGGCCTGTTTCGACATAACTGCAAAATTACACTTAAGGTTTGGGATTTGTATGATTTTGCACAGCTTTTTCACAAAACTTACCGTTTCAAAGCTTGGCTTTTGCTAATTTATTCCGTTTATTTGTAGAAGAACAGTTAGCATATGTTTCTGTTCAATAAAGGACAATTAATCTTGAAAAAAATGATTCACAATTTAAGTCAAACAACATCCATCTTTAATACATTCTTAGCAGAATTGCGAGACTGTGATATCCAAAAAGATCCCATGCGTTTTAGAAGAAATCTGGAGCGTGTATCGGAAGTGTTGGCTTATGAATTGAGCAAGCATTTGGAATACGAAACAGTAACTGTGACGACCCCATTGGGTGAAACGCCGATTCCTTTATTGAAGAAACAACCTGTTTTAGCAACCATTCTTCGTGCAGGATTGCCGATGCATCAAGGTTTGTTGAATTATTTTGACAGAGCGGAAAGTGCATTTGTTTCGGCTTATCGCAAACACACAACGGCAGAAGATTTTGAAATTCACGTAGAATACTTGGCAGCTCCAAACATTGATGGAAAAACCTTGATAATATCAGATCCGATGTTGGCAACAGGTAGTTCAATGGTGATGGTGTATAAAGCGTTGATGCAATACGGAAAACCAGCGAAAGTGCATATAGTTTCTGCGATTGCAGCTCCAGAAGCGTTGGAATATTTGAAAAAACACTTGCCTGAAACAGTGACCATTTGGTTGGGTGCAATTGATGTAGAATTAACCGCTCAATCATACATTGTTCCAGGATTGGGTGATGCAGGAGATTTGGCATTTGGTGTAAAATGTTGATTCGATGAACTGGGGATTGTATTTTGGTTTTTTTGGGCTTTCAATGATTAAGTTCTTGTTTGCTCCTTTTGGCGGACCGCATGCGGGTTTGTCGTTTCTTGAAACGTATTTAAGTTGTGTTGCTGGAGCTGTCTTCTGTGCAATTATCTTCTATTTTTCTGCTGAATTTTTCATGATTCGAGCGCACAAAAAGCGCAAAGCATTGATTGCTGCTGCCAAAGCTAGTGGACAAGAATTAAAGAAAAAGAAGAAGTTTACGAAGACCAACAAATTAATTGTAAACATCAAACGCCGTTTTGGTATTGTTGGTGTTTCCATGTTTGCTCCTTTGTTTTTATCAGTTCCAATTGGTTCGATTATTTCGGCTAAATTCTATGGAAAAGATAAACGCACGTTCCTTTTGATTTTATTTGGAATCGTGGTCAATGGAGCTATCACAACTTCGCTTGCGTTTGGAGCATTTCATTTGTTTTAATGAAAGTAAGACAGCTTTTTTTTGATTTAGATCGTACGCTTTGGGATTTTGAAAAAAACTCCAAACATGCTCTGCAGCATTTGTATGAAGAATTGTCCTTGGGTGATTCCATCGAGCATTTCAATCATTTTCATCACACTTATATTCGCATCAATGCTGATTTGTGGCAATTGTATGGAAAAGGAAAATTGACCAAAGAAGAATTGCGGGATAACCGTTTTAAAAACACCTTGGCGCATCACGGAATCCACGATTATGCTTTAGCCCAAAAAATGAGTGATGGGTACATCGAAATGTCGCCTCGTCAGACCCATTTATTTCCTGGTGCTATCGAAACGTTAACCGAACTGAAACACCAAAAATACCGCATGCACATCATTACCAATGGATTCAAGGAAGTGCAATTCATCAAGTTGGAAAACAGTGGTATCCGTGAGTTTTTTGATGTGATTTTGTGTTCAGAAGAAATAGGAGTCACGAAACCTCACCGAGAAATTTTTCAAGAAGCACAACGCTTGACCCATTGTTTGCCCCAGCATGCCATCATGATTGGAGACGATTGGAAAGCCGATATTCACGGCGCTTTGAATGCTGGTTGGTCTGCGATTCATTTTGATCCAGAGATTCGGTTTAAGAAAGAACGAAATGTGTTGCGTGTTCGTGAATTGAAAGAGTTGGTGGAGGTTGTGAATTTGTTGCCGATTGTCGGTTGAAATCTGACTTTAACTAAATCATTTTCAAAAAGGAACAAGTTTGTAGACTTTGATTATCTTAGTTGACGTGCAAAGGATCAAACAAATCGCCGCTATTCTGAAATGTCTTCAATGGACCAAAAATTCATTGCTATTTATTCCTGCGTTTTTCGCGGCTGTAGATTGGACACCAACACTTTTTTTTCAATTGTCGTTGGCTTTTATTGCCTTTAGTTGTGTGGCATCTGCAGTTTACGTTGTCAATGATTGGAAGGATTATTTTTATGATTTACAGCATCCGAACAAACAAAATAAGCCCAACAATATTTCAATTGCATTGAATAAAGTCATTTTATTGAGTGTTTCCCTTTTGCTTATCGGCTTCGGACTTAGTTTTTATTTAGGAACCAAAGTGTTGATTTACACCTTGATTTATTGGCTAATCAACCTTGCTTATACCTTCTTTTTAAAGAAAATTCCCTTGCTTGATTTACTGCCGTTGATTTTAGGTTATCAGCTGAGACTGCTCATAGGTGGTGAAATTGCTAACGGTCCTCCAAGTGCTTGGTTGATTTCAATTATTCTGGTCATTAGTCTAGTTTTATTAGTCCAAAAAAGACAATTTGAAGTGTTGTTTTATTTAGAAACCGAAATCATTCTACGTCCGACTATTCCTTTTTACGTTCGCCTACCTTTAGCACAAATAATCAAGGGACTTTACGGCATAATCGCTTTATTGTACTTGAGTTATTGTTTGTTTATCCTTCAGCAAGACACCCAAAAATGGATCATTTTATTTACGGTTCCTTTAGTGTTTGCATGCCTTTATTATTTTTGGAAACTCAGTAAAGTTTATTTATTCAAAGATGCTTTACAATTGTATTTCACCAATTGGTTGATGATGTTGAGTACCTTCGTTTGGTTGTTGATTTTTTATATAGCATTGTATCCATGAAGGGAAATTGGAATAGTTGGACCAATCGAAAAGTGGAAGCTCCTGAGAAATTCATTGATTTCGAGCAGAAAGTGGTGGATGGTTTTGGAATCAGAGGAAATGGACGAAGTTACGGTGATGCTTGCCTAAATGATCGTCTGATTTCCATGTTGAAGTATCGAAACACTTTGCACGTTGAGAATGGAATTTTAACTGTAAGCTCGGGTATACTTTTGAATGAAGCACTTGAAAAATGTGTGCAAAAAGGGTTCTTTATTCCTGTTATTCCTGGAACGCAATTCGTGACCATTGGTGGAATGATAGCTGCGGATGTTCACGGTAAAAATCACTCCAAAAACGGAACGATTGGTCGTTGGATTCTTTCCTTTCAATTGCTTTTGCCTTCGGGCGAGGCATTACATTGTTCACCAACAGAAAACACAGCACTTTTCAATGCAACGATTGGAGGGATGGGTTTAACAGGCATTCTTTTGGAAGCAAAAATTCAATTGGAAACCTTGCAAGGAACACGTTTGAATCAACAATGCAGTGCTCCAACAAGTTTGAAGCAACTGCTAGATGAATTGAAAGCGGATTCTAATGATTTTTCGGTGGGATGGATGGATTGTTTGAATAGCAATCGATTTTTATTGTTTTCAGCAAATTTTGATGGAAATACTTCGTCAAAAGCGCAATTTAAATTAACATCAGCGAAGTGGAACGTACCGAATTGGAAGATCAAATGGTTTTCTTCGCGATTGATGAAGTGGTATAACAAAAGCTATTTTAAAAAGAACCTTCAATCGGATGGAAGTTCCCAATCTGTTGCAAATTATTTTTTTCCTTTAGACGGAATTCGCAATTGGAATCGACTGTATGGAAAAAATGGATTTTATCAGTATCAATTTGTGGTGGATGAAAGTTCTGCGCTGACTTGCATAGAAAAAGTCTTAGCTTTTTTCGATTTAAACAACATTCCGCCTTATTTATGTGTGATCAAAAAGCACGGTGATCTTCCTTCTCCAGGACTTTTATCCTTTCCTTTTAAAGGGTTTTCAATTGCTTTGGATGTTCCATATCATGAGGGTTTACTCCTTAAAATGCAAGAGCTGGATGACATTATTCTACCTTTTGGAGGAAGGGTTTATTTAGCAAAAGACGGACACCTTTCAGCGGATAGTTTTGAACGGATGTATCCAAAAGCTAGTGAATACAAAACAATCGTTGCTTCAGTGAATAAAGGTGAAATGGTGACAACAATGGCAAAACGCTTAAATTTGGTAACAATAAAAGGATGAAAGTAGCAATTATAGGTGCAAATTCAGATGTGGCTCAAGCTGCAATTCCTCTTTTCTTAGAAAAGGGATGCGAGGTGATGGCATTTGCCCATAAACCAGAAGAATTATCGAAACTAAATTGTGATGTCAAAACCTTAAATGTTAGAAATTTAGATCTTTCCATTTTTGATGGTTATGAACCTGATGTCGTTGTGTTTACAGCTGGAAGATTAGGTGAAAACTCGCCCTTGACAAATCCAGCATTGAATGACGAAATACTCGAAGTGAATTTCACTGCTTTGGTACCAATCGTCGGTTATTTTGCACAACAATTCAAGCAAAAACAAAAAGGTGTGATTGTGGGTGTTTCTTCAGTTGCTGCCTTGAGAGGGAAAAGTTCATCTGTGGTTTATTCTGCTGCAAAAGCAGGATGGGATAGTTATCTAGCAGGAATGCGAAATTATCTAAACAAAGATCACGTTCGTGTGGTCACCATTAGACCTGGTTATATTCAAACAAAAATGACAAAAGGGTTTCAATTGAATCCTCTATTAACTGCATCGGCTGAGCAAGTTGCTGCTAAAATTGTCAAGCACAGTTTGTCTGGAAATAGAAATGTGGTGGTGGTAAAAGCAATTTGGCGACCGATCATGTGTATCGTTACTTCCATTCCAGAACGACTTTTCAAGCGAATGTCTTTATGAAAAAGCTGGTAGTACTCGATTTTGATGGAACCATCTATCGTGGAGATTCACTTTTGGATTTCGCGAAATTTTGCTCTACAAAGCGGTATTACAAGTCCTTGTTTGCGATTATACTTCCTTTTATTGCTTGTAAAATGGGACTTTATTCTCGAGATAAAATGAAATTGATTTTTTTGAGGATTAATTTTTCACCATACACAAAACACCTTTTATTTGAGAAAGGACAAGCTTTTTTCAAAGCGCACCAAAACAAACTTTACACCTCAGCAGTAGCCTATATTCAAGCATGCAATCGAACGAATACACGATTGGTCATTCTCTCTGCATCTAGTGAAGAATGGTTGAAGCCGTTTTGTGAGTTCTTGGATTGTAAACTCATTTCAACGCGATTACACTATACAGAAGAAGGAAACTTTAGCGGTCATTTTGAAGGCGAAAACTGCGTCGGAATGCAAAAACTGAACACATTGGAATCCGAACTGGTTTTAAGCGATTATGCTGAAATCATCATCTTTGGGAATTCAAAAAGTGATCTGCTATTAAAGCAAATTGCGACATCGTACCATCATTGTTATTTTTCATAAAATGCATTTCTTTCAAAGAAAATACCTGATTTATTGGATCTTGCTTGTCATTGCAGCAAGTAGATTGTTCCATTTTGGAAAGACCGTGGATGAACCACATGCTTGGCGACAATACGACACCAAACAATACATCGAAGGTTATTATTACGATGGAAACAGTTTTCTTGATCCATCGGTGTGTTGGATGGGAGGACACGAAACTTTGGTGCTTGAATTTCCCTTGCCAGAATACATCGTGGCTCAACTTTACTCCGTTTTTGGACCAGAATTGTGGGTGGCACGCACGTTTTTCTTGGTGTTTTTTCTGCTTTCATGTTTGTTTTTATTCAAGTCCTTGAAAGTGATTTTTGATGATTGGGTACCGGAATTGGCGACGATTATTTTTGGATTTGCTCCTTTGTCAATTTTTTATTCGAGAGCCATTCACATCGATTTTTTCGCGCTATTCTTTGCATTTGCCATGCTGTATTATTTACTGATGGCCATCAAGCAGCAAAAAATGTCCTCACTATGGATCGCTTTAGCTTTTAGTATCGTTGCTTTTGTTGAAAAAGCGCCTTATGCATTTTACTTTGTGTTTCCTGTTTTGGTTTATGCCTTTCAACAAAAGCAATTGCTTTGGTTATTGAAGCGAGCGGTGATTTTTGTGCTTCCAATCATTGCACTTTTTGCCTGGAATCGATATGCAATTCAAACCAATTCCAACATTCCAGATTGGTATTTCATTCCTGGATTTAACAAGTTTACAGAGATGAATTATTGGTACTTTGGTACTTGGGAACAACGCATGAATAGTGAGTTTGCACTGCGTATTTTAGGCCGATTAAAAGATGAAATTCTGGGAATTACTGGATTGGTGATTTTTGCGGTAGGCTTGCTTTTTTATCAGAAAAAACAAACTTACTGGATCGTGTTGAGTTGGTTGTTTGGCGCATTCATTTATGCCTTTATCTTTTTCAATCTCAATATTCATCACAATTATTACCAAATCCCATTCATTGCTCCATTTGCAATTATTGCTGCGATGGGCATTCAGAAAGTCATCCAATGGATTCCTGCAAAAGGGATGAAAGTTCAATTTGTGACAGCACTCAGTGTTGTTTTGATCTATGTTGGCTTGAGTCTGAATTATGCAGAAAAGAATTATTATTTGCAAAACAAAGAATTTGAATCCATTGCGAAAATGCTCAAACAACACACGAAAAGTGATGATTTAGTGGTATTTTCTTACGGTGGACTCACTCCTCAATGTCCATTAATATTGCAGCCTGCTCAACGTAAAGGCTGGTCAATTCCGCAAGAGTTTTTGATGCGCTATATCATTGAAGCACTTCAAAAAGAAGGGAAAGCAACGAAATTAGCCATTGTTTACGACGGCTATTTTTCAGGAGAGTTGAAAACGTTTTTTGAGGCACAATCCAATAAGAAGGGATTGGAGGTCAACAAAGAAGGAAGAACTTTCTACATCTGCGATTTAAAACAATAGCCTCTTTGTCAATTTAAGTATATTTGCTACTCATCAAACCATAATTCATGGAAAACAACACCTCCATTTTAGGATTTATCTTTCAACATCGAAAAGCCGTTTTTAGTTCAACAATCATCGGTGCTCTTTTAGGATTAACCATTACTTTTTTTATCCCAAAGAAATTCAATTCTACAGCTGTTGTTTATCCTTACAGTGCTTATTCAAAAAATGACATCGTAGAAAACCCACAATTTGGGTACGAAATAGAAACTGAACAATTGATGCAATTAATGGAATCGCAAACGATGCGCGACCGTACCATTAAGAAATTCAACTTACAGAAATATTACGATATTGATACTTCACGACCTGCTTGGAGATCAGAATTGACCTTGAATTATGTAGAAGACATCACCTTTTTAAGAAGCAAATACCTTTCTGTGGTTGTCAATGTTCAAACAACGGATCCTGTTTTTTCTGCTAAAATCGCGAATTATCAAATTGAAGAAATAAACAATTACCGTCAAGAGATTTTTGCGAAAAACAGATCAAATGAATTGGAAGGTTCTAAGAAAATGCTTGATAAAATCCAAAGCAATATCAGTACATTGAAAGATTCAATTTATGCGATTAAAACGGATAAATCGGAAGTTTTGTATGCATTCATTCAGAACTTGGATAACGATAATTATGATGCTTCTGCATTTGCCGATGATCCACGATTAGAAGATATTTTAGATAATTATGTTTCTGAATACAAACGCTTACAAATCGCAAGAGAAGACTACAAACGTAAATTTGAAAAATTTGCAATGCCAATGCCTTCCGTTTATGTGATTGATAGAGCTGAACCAAATTTCAAAAAAGTATCGCCTTCTTTTGTCATCAATATTCTGTTGGGTGCTCTTACTTTGATGATTCTTTCAATAACTGTTTTGTTGGTTCGCAATAAATGGTTGACTTTAAAAGAAGATTTAAACCGTAAATGAGTCGTGTTTTAGGACATACACGCAATTTTCAAGTTGTTTTAATAACGATTCTTTTCGCTTTTTTAGCTTTTGGCTATTACAAGAATTTGTTAGATACAGCCATAGCTGTAACAGCTATATGTGCTTTAACAATTTTAGTGTTATTGTTCATTTTCCGCTTTGATTATTATCATTTACTCCTCATTGCGCTCATACCGATTTCAGTTGACATGGTGCTGGTTGGTGGTGCAAAATTGAATTTTCCCAGTGAAGGCTTGCTAGCCATTGCGATCCCTGTTATTTTGTTTTTTAATAAATCGTACAGAACGGGCTTTGCAAAAGCAATTTTACATCCCATCACCTTGCTCATTTTTACTTGGTTGTTGATTCAGTTAATCACCTCGTTACTGAGTACGCATATTGATGTTTCTTTGAAACGCTTTGTGATTCAATTGTTCTTTGTATTTGGCTTTTTTGGTATTGTACACATGCTTAAAGAAAAGCGCAAATTGAGTAGTTTCTATTTCGCTTATGCAATTGGATTGATTCCTGTTATGTACTTCACCATCAAGCAACATATTCATTTTAACTTTCAGCCTCAAGTTGTTTTTTCCATTTGTCAGCCTTATTTCAATGACCACACTGTTTATGGGGCTTGTTTAGCTTTTATCATTCCCTTTTTAGTCATCTTTCTTCGAAATGCTTCCGTGACTTCCATTCAATCATGGAAAAAAATGGGCTTGATCGTGTTGACGACAATCATTGTAGTTTCTGAAATATTAGCGCTTTCACGAGCAGCATTACTCAGCCTAATCGTTGCATTGTTCTTTTGGGTTTTACTCTATTATAAAGTTGCGTTTAAAAAAGTGATCTTTGGCGTTCTTATTCTTTGTTCTACAATAGGTGTTTTTTATGAGGATATCTATGCAAACATTGAAAAAAACGAAGCAGTAAGTAACGATGGTGAACTCATCAATCACTTTTCTTCCGTTTCGAATATCAAAAGTGATGCTTCGAATTTAGAGCGAATCAACCGTTGGATTTGTGCTTACCGCATGTTTGAAGAAAAACCCTTGTCAGGTTTTGGACCGGGGACTTATCAATTTGAATACAATCGCTTTCAAACTGTTGCCAATAAAACGTATATATCTACAAACTCAGGTGATCGTGGAAACGCGCATTCTGAATACCTATCTGCATTGAGTGAAATGGGATTGTTTGGTGGGATTTCCTTTGTCTTATTAGTGTTCGCAAGTATTTATTACGGGATGCAAAATCATTATAAAGTCATTGATCCGCTATTGAAAAAGCTCAATCTAGCTGCTTTATTGGGATTAATCACTTACTTTTTTCACGGAATATTCAATGCGTTTTTGGATCAAAGTAAAATGGCCTTCCTTGTTTTTACAGCATTAGCGCTCATTGTATGGATCAATCAATACAAAGAAGATGAAACAGTTTCTAGTGAAGTGGCTTAAGCGTTTTCTGAAATTGAGTTTCATACTCTTTTTGACGCTCATCTTTGCTGAAATCACGTATCGTTACCAATGGTTAGATACCTACAAAACGGAATGGAATTTCCACAATGAGCATACTGTCAAAAAACAAACAAATGTCTTGGTATTTGGCGACTCGTTCACTGCAGATGCAAAAAGTTGGTTTTCCTTCTTGCCTCAATCAGTCGACACAGCTTATTACAATGCAGCAATCCCTGGAATTGGAACGGAAACACATCGTCTCATTTTTACTGATCGAATCAAACAAACACAGCCAAAGCATGTATTGGTGCAATTGTATATCGGGAATGATTTATTCGATATCCAAAAACCTGTCAATTGGTCAACTCAATCTTTTGGACGCAACTGTTTCTATTCCCTTTCAAATCATTTTCGCGTTTTGAATGTGATCAATTATCGTTTAGGTCAACAAAAAGGGGACTTAAAAACTGCTACCAATCCCAAGCATTCTGAAACATTTGTGGTCAAGCAGTACGATCCTCGTTCTAAATTGTACATCCAAGCAGATCGAGGTTATCCGCAAACTACCATAGATTTGAATGCTGAAAAACAAGCGCTTTTTGATCAATTACTTGCTGATTTAAAAGAAATGAAAGCCGCTCTTTCACCCAATGTAAGCTTTACCGTTTTATTGATTCCTCATTGTACGCAGGTGCATCAACGTTACGTGAAGCATTTTCAACTTTTGGGAGGAAAAAGTTCTTGGAAATCGAAAAATACTTGGAGCGAACAGTTGAAAAAAGCTGGATTGAATGTGTTGGATCCCTTACCTTATTTTAAGGAATTGGAAAAGGACAATCAACACCTTTACTTTGAAAACGATATCCATTTGACCCCTTTTGGTCAAGAAAAATTAGGAAATTGGGTGAAGTCAAATTGGAAAATGCATGAATAAGCTTCGTTTTTATTGGAAATGGTACACACGTTTACTGCTTGCTAAATGTGGCTTGTATGATCCTTGGAAAGGAAAAGAAGGTACTTTAACTTGCCTTGTACTTCACGGGGTTTGTCAAAATTACCAAGCTTACATCAATGGACGTTTTATTCGTGATGCCGAATTGGATTCGTTTATTCGCATCCTCCAGCGAAAAGTAAGCTTTGTTTCTTTGAAACAGGTTCTTGAAAATGAGTTAGATCCCAAGCGTCCCAATGTGTTACTGACATTTGATGATGGCTATCGGAATAATTTAAGTCTTGCGCTTCCTATTTTAACAAAACACCAAGTTCCTGCAGTGATTTGTGTAACTGGTCAACAGGAACCACTTTGGATGGATATATTGGATCTTTTGCAAGCATTTCATCCTTCGAAACTGAAATCAATATACCAAAAACTAGGTCTTCAATCAAATCAAGCAATTAAAAAGTACGTAGGGCATCTTGAATTGAAAGAGATGCTACTATTTACTGAACAATTAAGAGGTTTGCTTTCTCAAACACATCTCATTGCTGATCAGCATTTATTTGTGGAGTTGCTCACAGAAGATGATATGATTAAGTTGAACGAACATCCTTTGATTGAGTTGGTGAATCATGGTTATCATCATGCGCTTGCTGAAAGTTTAAGTGACGTGGAGCTTTTAGAGGAATTTGAAAAAATGAAAATTCGTTTGGAAAATATCCATTGCTCATTCACGGATGTGATTGCGCTACCTTTTGGGAAATTGTCTACTGAACAATCTCAGTATTTGTTTCAAAATGGTTTCAAATATCAATTGATGACGGATGAAAAATATTCCCATGAACACCAAATTTCTAGAATTACCTACAACCCCTTTTTCTCACCAAAACTCAATTCCTTGGTTTTAGGAAATGGTGGATTTCATTGATATTGTGTAACTTCGTTTAGATGTCAGTCATTCTTGGTATTTCAGCTTATTTTCATGATTCATCTGCTGCTTTGTTGGTAGATGGAACGTTGGTTGCTGCTGCATCTGAAGAACGATTTTCGCGTATCAAATACGATGCGAGCTTACCACTTAAAAGTGTCGCGTTTTGTTTGTCAAAAGCTAATTTAAGTATTGATGAAGTTGATGAGGTGGTGTTTTTTGAAAAACCCTTCACCAAGTTTGAACGCATCTTAGACACAAGTGTCCGTTTTGCCCCTTATGGATTTGTGCCCTTTCAAAAAGCCATCAGATCATGGTTGAAAAGCAAGTTTTGGGTTGCCGATACCATTCGAAAACAACTTCATTTCAAAGGGAATCTTTCCTTTTCACAACATCATTTATCGCATGCAGCACTAGCAGCTTACACAGGACCGTATGATTCTGCGGCAATCGTTATTATGGATGGTGTAGGTGAGAGGGCATGTACTACAATTGGTGTATATGAAAATGGGAAAGTACAATTACTACAAGAACAGCGTTTTCCTCATTCCATCGGTTTGTTATACAGTGCTTTTACGTATTTCTGTGGTTTCAAAGTGAATGGTGGCGAATACAAATTGATGGGATTGGCTCCTTATGGAACCCCGCGTTTTACTCAATTGATTCGTGATCATGTTGTCAAACAAAAGGACGATGGATCGATTGAATTGAATTTGGAGTATTTCCGTTTTCACAAGGATGTAGAAATGACCAGTAAGAAAATGGAGTCACTTTTTGGCGTTTCCAAAAGAAAACCAGAAGATGAATTGCTTGAAATTTACAAAGATATCGCTGCATCCATTCAAGAAGTGACACAACAATTGGTGCTCCAATTGATCCATTCAGCACATCAATTAACCGGGAAAAAGCACTTGCTAATTGGAGGTGGAGTGGCTTTGAATTGTGTCATCAATCAAGCGATCATTTCACAAACTCCCTTTGAATCTTATTGGTTGCACAGTGCTTCTGGCGACAGTGGTTGTGCCTTAGGAGCCGCTTTGTGGAGAGAAGGAAAACCGATATCCAGTGACCAGCGATTACTAAAAGCAATCGATTTTTTGGGACCGTCCTATTCTGACAAGGAAATAGAAGAAAGCATCCTTCAGAAACAATTGGTCTTTTCTTCATTGTCGGATGAGGAATTGATTGAAACAAGCAGCGATTTGTTGAAGAATGGTAAAGTACTTGGTTGGTTTCAAGGTGCAATGGAAGTGGGGCCAAGAGCTTTGGGAAATCGTTCTATTTTAGCACACCCTGGTTTTCCAGATATGCAAAAACAATTGAATCTGAAGATCAAAAAACGAGAAGGATTCAGACCTTTTGCACCCATTGTTACTGCTGAAAGTGCTGCTGATTATTTCGACTTACAAGAAGGCGTTGATTACTCACGGATGACAACCGTTGCAAAAGCAAAACAAGTTGAATCAATGCCTTCATGTGTGCATGTCGATGGAACATCCAGGATTCAAGTATTGGCAAAAACTGATCAAACATTATTGCATCAATTATTGGTTCGGTTTGGTGAAAAAGCGGGAATACCTGTATTGATCAATACCTCGTTTAATGAACGTGGCGAACCAATGGTGTGTTCTCCAAATGAAGCCATTGCTTGTTTCTTTAATACTGAAATGGATGCATTGGTAATAGGAAATAAGCTGATTTTGAAATCGGAAAACGCGCATATTCAACATCAAAATAACGTGTATGCATTGGATTAAACAACAACTAAAGGATTTTTATTTTCGTTTGACGAATCGTCAATTGTGGATCTTTTTGATCTTGTTAGGACTTGTATTTACGGCAGCTTGTTTTCGTTTTCATTTATCAACTTACATGTTGATTGCTGGATTGGTTTTCTTCGCAATTGCTGCAATGATTCCGCCAATTGGTCGTAGTGTGTATCTGCTGTTGATGGCGCTTACTTCACCCATCGGATGGTGTGTATCAATGATTTCCTTAGCTTTTGTTTTTTATGTGATCGTTTCGCCAATGCGTTTATTCAAGAAAAAACAAGTTGTTGGTTGGGTAAAATCAACGGAAACAATTGATCCTTCTCAACAATACGAATAAACATGGAATATGTATATTTGAACCATGAGTAAATGGAGCATTGTCAAGAGTTTTGGTCGTTTTCTAATGGTGAAAAAAGCCTATTGGTTGATTCCCTTGATTTTGGTAGTCATTCTTTTTGGTATTCTCTTTTTATTGGGTGAAAGTTCTGTTGTTGCACCATTTATATACTCTATATTCTGATGGAAGAGCAAACTATTCGTTTTGAACAAATGAATGAAACGCACATTGAAGCTTTTCAGCGTTTGATTTATCAAGTTTATAAAAAAAATGTTTCAGCTGAAACCATTCGAAATAAATACAATTCATTCATAGACGATAAAGAATGGATTGCAATTTTAGCTTTTGCTGGAGATGAACCTGTTGCATTTGCTGGAAACATCATCACACCAATGATTTACAAAGGTCAACGAGTGTTGTCAGGTCATTTAGTAGATTCGATGACTTCCCCAACTTTTATGGCGAAAGGATTGTATACTTCAGTTGTAAACAAGAACATTGAGTTGTTGCAAAAAAGAGGGGTTCAATTTATTTGGGGCTATGCGAATCAAAATTCAGAAGCTGCAGTCACTAAGAAATTAAATTTTGTTTTTCAACATCGCTTCACCGCTTTCGGATTCGATAAAGGGGAATCGTTTTTAAGTAAAGTACGCACAAAGATCAATTATCAAGCAGCTCAAAAAAGGACCATGCGTGTTCTAAACCGCTTTGAGCAAACAGAAGCGTTTAAAGGTTCACTAGTATCGAATGAAGAACTTGTTACCATTGATAAAACTCCTGCTTACATGCAGTACAAATTCAAAGGTGGTAGCAAAGTTTATTTGATAGATGGTGTGAAATTTTGGATCAATGTAAAAACGCATCTATTGATTGGTGACATTGAATACGAGGAGAAAGCGCAACTAGAAAAAGCGATGAAAACGTTCTTGGATCTGGTGATTAAACACCAATTAGGGAAAGTGTATTTTCATGCTATCGAACCCAGTGAAATTGGAGACGTATTGAAATCATTTGGTGCTACGACAGTTAATTCGTGGAGTTTGTGTTACCGTAATCTTTCTTGTGATTTCTCACTAGAACAATTTGTCGTTGCTTTTGGTGATATAGATACTTTTTAAAAAGGTTCATCAACAAATAGCAGAACAACAACGATTGCAAGCTGGCAACAAGCCTTTGTTTTGGCTCAAAGCTTTTCGAAGGGCAACAATGGTTGGTGCATTCCAAATTTGTGGTAATTCCTCCGTGTATAAATTTCCTAACGAAACATTGAAACACCTTCCATGAGCAGGAATCACACTACCATCTGATTTGATCATCAGGTTGTTGTAAATATCTAAACAGTGTTTCCCAACTTTGATCTCTGGGTGATGGTAGTAATTACTCAATTCTTCTGAACTCGAAATGTTTGGATGAAAACTAACTGGAAAAGGAAAGATTCCATTTTTAATGGCAGCAATTTCTTCTTGTAAAGCCCCTAAATCATAAGCCGAAAAATCCACTTCGTCTGTATTGGAATGAGTAGCTTGAAATTGTGATCCAAATTGCTGATTGTGCAATTGTGCCATCGCTTCCGTTGTATAGTTGGCATGAAGAAAGCCGACATGTTTCAATGGGAATTGTTTCAATTCATGGACAAATTGCTCTAGATAACCAATGTTCCACTCGGTAATTACACAAAAAACTGAAATGGGAATGTCTTTCAATGAAAGCAATTGTTCGATACCTTTCAATGCACGTTGATGACTGGATTTGTGTCCTCTGATTTCGTTGTGAACAGCTTCTGGTCCATCCAAAGAAATAAACAATTCATTCAAACCGTTTTTAGCCAAAATTTCCGCCTTTTGTGGAAGATTCAATGCGTTGGTGGTAATGGCAGTGAACACATTTTTACTTTTAGCATAAGCCAAAGTCTCTTCCAAATGTGGATAAATCAAGGGTTCGGTAAAAGCATAACCCAATTTGGTGGTCGGATAGTAAAGCTTCGTTTGATCGACAATTCGTTGAAACAATTCAACGGGCATGTTCATCGGGTTTGTTCCAACCAAGTTGATTGCAAAATTCGTTTCATTTGATTTTGTTCCAACATCACACATTTTACAGTGTAAATTGCAAATGTTATTGACGCCTAAAACCAACCAACTCGGGTCATAAAGCAATTTTCCGGGCATCAATTTGCGATTGAGGGCTTGCAATTTAGAATTCATACACGTTCAAGTAAATAAATAGTGGTAAGCTCTGCCAATTTTTTCTTTTTGAATTGTTCGCTTAGACTGATAGAATGTTCGCTAGCTAGTTTTGTTATTCGATCAAAATCACAATCTTCAGAAAGAATCATGTAACAACTTGGAAATTGGTCTGTTGGACAAGCATTCAATTGCTCAAATAAACGCTTGAAATAACTAAAATCTTCCCCACAATAAAATGCTTTTTCTAAATCGTTTTGAGGGTTCTTTGCATAATAAGGAGGATTGATCAAGATGAGGTCGAAATTCAACGGAGAAACCTGTTCAAACAAATCCGAATTGACAACATTTAGAGTAAGTTGATTTCGCTCAGCGTTTTCTTCCAAACCTTTGATTGCTTGTGGATTCACATCCGTGGCAGTAACGATGGCGCCTTTTTGTGCAGCAACAAATGCAATTAAACCGCTTCCAGCACCTAGTTCCAGCACCCGTTTCTCTATTAAGTCGAATTGTTCTAGAAATTCGATGAATAGATGAGTGGATAAAAACAAACCTGGGTGAAAAACACTAGGTAAAATGTGAAGTGTTAAGCCAAACTCACGGTAAATGCGAATGCGATTGGCTCTTTTTTTATACCAAAAGGACAAGAATGGATGAACAGCTCGCTTTATTAGTTGTCTCATTCTGAATAAAAACCTTGTTCTTCTGGTTGGCGGTATTTCCACCACTTGAGAAGTAATTTAATTTCGTAAGGAAAAGCATAGAATCGAAAGAAATAACGAGGTCCAGCAAATATACGCAGCACAAATTTCTTCCAAGAATTTATACGGAAATCAGTTCGTGTAGGGTAGTAAGCATTCAGTACTACTTCAAAATCACGAATGTTACGAATGTGTTTTCCGGTCAACCAAGGTGTTAGAGGATTTTTCCGCAAGTCAAAGCGTTCCCAAGCTGGAGAAAGCCAATCTTCAAGAGTTGTAGGGAATGCAAAACCTTGCGCTTGAATTTGTTCATACAAGTCGCTTCCTTCTGTTGGAACTGGGCTGTAAATATAAATGATGATTTCTGTTGCAGGGTTCAAACGTTTAATTTCACGTATAAAAGCAATGTCCTCACGGATCATTCGATTCACTTTTTCTGGTGAATCAGAAGGCATGCCTAAAACAAAACTGTATTCCGGAATAATTCCAATTTCTCCTAAGCGTTTGGCAAATGATTTAATTTGGGCACCTGTTTGAGTTCCTCCTTTGTCCATTTGCTTTAAGATTTCATCGTTACCCGTTTCTGCACCTAAAAAGATCATTTTTAATCCTGCAGCTTTCAAGAGTTTCAAATCGTCATCGCTGTATTTATTGATGGTGTCAATACGACCTTCTCCCCACCAAGAAATATTCAAATCTTTTATTTTTTCAGCAAAAGCCACTACTCTCGTTCGAGAAGTAAAGAAGTTGTTGTCGTGAAACTCAACGGCATCAATGGAATACTTCTCATTGAAAGAACGGATATCATGATCTAAGCGCTCAGGAGTCAATCCTTTCCAGCGAGCATTGTAGATCGGCACAACAGCACAAAACGAACAAGTAAACGGGCAACCAAAACTCGAATGATAGGAAAGTGTACGTTTACCTAAAAAAGTTTTGGCAATGTAATTTTCCAGGTTGTAAAATTGGTTCAACTTTTCATAAGGGAACGGCGGCAGTGCATCCATGTTCGGAAGTGCTTCTTTCTTTGTTGTGACCAGCTTTCCTTCATGAAGAAAAATCAAATTTTGGATATGAATGGGGGCTTCTTTCGTTTCGGATGCTAAATGCGTCAATAATTGTGGAAAAGCTTCATCACCTGGACCATTGATGACATAATCCACAAAACCAGAATCTAAGACCACTTTGTGTTGATTGGTAGCAAAGTAACCTCCCCAAACGATGGTTAAATCTGGAAATTGAGCTTTTAGTTTTTTTGAAAAAGGTATCGCTTGTTGTAATTGCGGTCCAGGCATTACCGTTACTCCCAAACATTTTACCTTGTGTTGCGTAATGAGTGTTGAAAGTTTGGTAAACGGATCTTGTTCCAAATTTCCGTCGACCAAGAAATAATCGGATACCAAACCATCAATTGCTCCAGCTACCTGAAGAATTGAATTGGGAATCCGATGCTTGGCATCAGCACTCCTGGGGTTGAAAATGACAACAGGGAAATCAATCATTTAGTTAAGGAAAAACGTTGACATAACCGTTATACAATTTCAAACTTTTACGTCCGTTCAAATAGTTGACTTCCAATTGTGCTTTTCCATTTTTAGTGCTTACAGAGACAAAGTTATCCCACATTCCACCGCCCATTCCAGAAGCAATCATGTGCACATTTTTGTATTTGTGCATCGTCAATTCACTTCCAGCTGCACGTGCTCCAACATCACCTGAAAACAAATAAACAGGTGTCGTTCTACTTGCTAAAATTGGTAAAGTTTTGGAATAAAAGTCGTTCAATTCAGCTCTACCATCAATTGAATTGGGAACAATTTGAGGCGTTTTTTCAATGTGCCACCAGATAATTTCAGGAACGAAAATGAAAATGTTATCGTAGGTTTTTTTCGCAGTTAATGTTTGAAATTCTTTCAACTGTTCATCTGTAATATTCCACCCGTTTTCTACTACTTCCCAAGTAACAAAAAGATTATTCCCTTTTTCGAAATGTTTATTGCCACTTCCAAAACGATTTCTATATTCTTTGGAATCGTGTAATTCTTGATATCCTGGTACTAGATGAAAAGGGTAAGACTGTTTTTTAATAACTGATTCCACTGCGTTCCAATCATCACTGTTACCATTGTGTACAATGTCTCCTGTTAAAACGGCAAAATCAAAGGTGTCTTTTTGGTGTTGGTCCAAATACGCAACAAAAGGTTCGTACATGCCATTGATAGAATCTTTATCGCTACCACAAGTGTGTCCAGCAACAAAAAAACGGACATCTTCTCTTCCAGAATCATCAGATCCGCCACAAGCTGTTAATAGTGCAAGTCCTGCTACACACAATAACATTTTATTCATAATTATTCGTTTTTAAAAGGTAAAAAAATCCATTTTTCAGTTTTCCCAGAAGCATATCGTTTTATATACAATTGATTCGCTTCAGGTTGTAATACAAGTTGTCCGCTTGTTGTGTAAATACTATAAGCTTCCTCTGTTTGAATCGTGTTTTCTTCAATTCCCAAAGCCCCACAAGGATCTGTTATTGACGCAACATTCAAAGGAATAGACCCCAACATTCCACTTCCATAATTCACCCATACCTGATAGGTCCCAGGCGCTGTTAGTTCTATGTCTGAAGTGGTTTCATTATTCGACCAACTATAATTTGTGTATGGGAGCGTTGTGCTCAAAAACCAAGTTGTACCAATCAATTCACAGGTGATTTCTGGACGAGGAAACACGCTTGCTTCTTTGTGATGAGCACGATAGGTCACAACAGAGTCTGCAAAATACATTTCACCTAAAAGTGTGTTGTTAGCATCAAAATAACTAGCTGAAGGATTTGGTCGATACACCAAACCGTAGCTCAATAGTTTATTGGTTGTTGCAGTTGTTTGATAATTCCCCATCGCAGAAGCATAAAAAGCAGTTGGATGAACCGTCTCATGTACCAAAGTAGCTGTCCAATTGATGGTGTCCAAACTAAATTCTTTTCCTTTTGAAACTTTTGGAGCAGGAGCCATGTTTGCATTGTTAAACAAACTGTAGTTGCCATTGGGTAATTTTCGGATATCATG